>JAFULI010000078.1 GCA_017473455.1 Oscillospiraceae bacterium | reverse complement strand
TTTGGTTTTTCATTGCAGTTAAATTATAACACCAAACGGCTGGTTCTTCCACTGAACCAGCCGTTTTTCTATAAATATTTTGCAGGCTGTACCTTTCGGCACAGCCTGCTTTTTGTGGGACTTTTTTTACAGCCCCTTTTTGAATGATGTTTGCCTTCGGCAAATGATGTTGGCTTTGCCAATGATGTCGCCTGACGCTGATGATGTCGGCTTCACCTAATGTTTTAGGGCTAACATCGCATCATTGCGAGTGAAGCGAGCAGCATCATATTGCGCACAGCGCAATACATCATATCGATGAAGTCGATGCATCATTGAAATTTCCTAGGTTTTATGATATAATAATTCCCAAAAGAGACGATTATGTGAAAGAAAACAAGCTTGCCGAACTGCAAGGGAGAATACAAAATGATCATACACAAACACGGCTATGTTCTGGATGTTGATATTGAAGGCACCTCAAAATATTCCCAGGAACGCAATATATGTGATTGTGATGAGGATCGCAATCTTTATGCCCAAATCGCCGAGAAATTCCCTAAACTAAAAGAATTCCTTGCCGAATTGGGCTTATTGATTGAAAGACCCGATGAAATAGGATCTTGTGCTGACAAGGATTATATTGACTATCATTTTGTTTCTTACACCGTAATCGGTAAAATATTAGAATCTGATAAGTACGAAATTGATATATTTGACGGAGGTCTTTTTCTCAATATAGTTATTGACAATTGGTACGTTCCCAACGAACAAAAAACAGACGAATATTTTACTGTCACCATTTACGTCATAGATTTGCCGTGGGTGTTGGATGAACCTTTTCCTGAAAGCAAGAGAAGCTCTTTTCTCGAAATAATTAAGAAACTATTTCATCGGCATTAGCATACTTTTGCTTACTTTTACCTCAATTCTGCTCCGTTTGGTCGTTTTTTCTTTCTGATATTGCTTCATATGTCTTTAATATTTATTTAATGATTTTACGCTTGAATTCTCGTAGCGGTATTTAGTATAATGACAATGAGATGTTATAAAATGGGGTGAAATCGTGAGAACCGGGACATTTTTTGAGTTGCAGAATCTTTGTGCCATGCCGGATGCCAAGGCAGATACAGTGCAATATCTGACAGATAAATTGAAGCAGTTTTTACGACCTCAGGATCGTGTATTGTTCTGCTTTTCGGTACATGGGGAGAATAGTGTTGAAGATCTGTTCCTTCGTGCTGTGAAGAACGTGGGGGCGAAAGTTTTGACCCTGAACGGTGATTATCGTTGGATCAACATATTGAAAACTGCTTTTAATACCCGTGCCAATGTGGTACTGGGACCCCCGTTGCTAATCCTTGGTTTGACAAAGCTGGCGAAGGTGACCAATACGCCTTTGTATTTCCGGCATGTATTTACTGCCGGTGGGCCTTGCCTGGATTGGATGATTGATGGTATCCGCCGAGGGTTAGATTGTCTTAGCTGGGGCTGTTTTGATCCCGGTGAAGGGTGTCTGGTTGCCGGTTTTTCCTGCCCACAAGGTCGTGGAATCCATATTCGGGATGATTGGTTTGATGTGCGGATTGAGGATGATGAAGGTGGTTTGCTTCCCGATGGTTCGGATGGCAATGTCGTGCTTCTCCGGAATACCGAACCTCAGGTTCGGTATCCAATTCGCCTAAGGGCTCGTAAGACCGGAAGTGGCTGCTCTTGTGGGTGCCCGTCTCCTAAACTGGTGGATCTTATGCCGCCGCATTCGGTAGATCCTGAACTGCTTGCTCTTGGTCAAGAGTTATATTCATGGACAAGCATTCTGGATTGCGTTCTGCGAAAAGGGGAGAATGGTTTGGAGATGGAGCTTGTTGTTTTCCCGGGAGAAAAGCTTCCCAAACTTCCGTTTTGCGCCCGACAGATTATTCGTTATTGGAACCCTGATACGGATGTTCCGGTAACTTATCGCTTTCCTGTGGAAAATAGTTGACTTTTTTGCCGTTTTATGATAGCATAACTGAGATATGCAAATGCATTGCGGAAACCAAGCAGAGTTTAGGTCTTCAGAGAGGAAGCGGTGGTGCGAGCTTTCGTCCGAAACCTGTATGCCACTTCCAAGCAGCCCGGGATGACCGGGACGGGTGCTCCCGTTATAGAGCAGCTAAGATACCTGCGTAGCAGGTGAATTAGGGTGGTACCGCGAGTCTATTCACTCGCCCCTATTTTTAGGGGCGAGTTTTATTTTTTGGAGGTTGAAGCAAATGAGTCAAAAGCCTTATGGTGTAAATGAATTGCGTGAGATGTTCCTGAGTTATTTTGAAAGTAAAGGACACCTGCGCCTGTCCAGTTTTTCTCTGATTCCTCAGAATGACCAGTCCCTGCTGCTGATCAATTCCGGTATGGCACCTATGAAGCCCTACTTTAAGGGTGAGGTGGAGCCTCCCCGTCGTCGGGTGTGTACTTGCCAGAAGTGCATCCGTACCGGTGACATTGAAAATATCGGCAAGACTGCCCGTCACGGTACCTATTTTGAGATGCTGGGCAACTTCTCCTTTGGTGATTACTTCAAGCATGAAGCCATTGCCTGGTGCTGGGAATTTCTGACCAAGGTGGTTGGACTGGATGAAACCCGTCTGTACCCGTCCATCTACGAAAATGATGATGAAGCGTTCGAAATCTGGAATAAGGAGATTGGCATTACCCCTGACCGGATTTTCCGTTTTGGCAAGTCCGATAATTTCTGGGAGCATGGCTCCGGACCTTGCGGCCCCTGCAGCGAGGTCTACTATGATCGTGGCGAGAAGTATGGCTGTGGCGAGCCTGACTGCACGGTAGGCTGTGAATGTGACCGCTATATGGAAGTCTGGAACAACGTTTTCTCCCAGTTTGATAATGACGGACAGGGAAATTACACGGAGTTGGCGCAGAAGAATATCGACACCGGTATGGGCCTGGAGCGTCTGGCAGTGGTTTGTCAGGACGTGAACAGTCTGTTCGATGTGGATACGGTTATGAACATTACCAACAAGGTTACTGCCATTACCGGCGCCTCTTACGGTCAGAGTACTAAGACGGATATTTCCCTGCGTGTTATCACCGACCATATCCGTGCCTCTACGTTTATGATTGCCGATGGTGTTCGTCCCACCAATGAGGGACGGGGCTATGTCCTGCGCCGTCTGCTGCGGCGCGCAGCCCGTCACGGACGCTTGCTTGGTGTTAAGAAGCCGTTCCTGTACGAAGTGGCGGAAACGGTCATTCAGGAGAACGAGAGCCACTACGGCTATCTCCGGGAGCGTGCCGAATACATTACCAAAACCGTGCTCACCGAAGAGGAGAGTTTTGCGAAGACCATCGATACCGGTATGCGGATTTTTGGTGAAAAGCTGGCAGAGCATAAGGTCGCCGGTGCGACTGTGTTCTCCGGTGAAGCTGCCTTCCTTCTGGCGGATACCTATGGCTTCCCCATTGACCTGACGGTGGAAATGCTGGAAGATGAAGGCATGACCGTAGATATGGATAAATACGTTGCCTGCCGTGAAGAGCAGCGTAAGCGTGCCCGGGAAGATCGCCTGAAGATGGGCGATTTGGGTTGGGCAGGCATTGATCTTGGACTTGATAATACGCCTACCAACTTTGTTGGTTATAACGTAAACTGCTGCGATGCTAAGGTTCTCGCCGTATGTGTCGGTGAGGAAGTCTGCGGTGCGATCACCGGTGGTGAGAAGGGTATCATTGTTCTGGACCAAACTCCCTTCTATGCGGAAATGGGCGGACAGGTCGCGGATCATGGTGTGATTCTGGTTGGCGACAGCCGTTTTGTTGTGAACAATGTTCAGAAAGATAAGGGTGGCAAGTACCTGCACTACGGTCAGATGACTTCCGGTACCATCAAAGTTGAAGATGTGGTTTGTGCATCCATTGATGTGGAGCGCCGTAATGCCATTAAGCGTGCTCACTCTGCAACGCATTTGCTGCAGAAGGCGTTGACCAGCGTTTTGGGCGACCATGTCCATCAGGCAGGTTCTCTGGTTTTGCCTGACCGCCTGCGTTTTGACTTTACCCATTACTCTGCCATGACCGCAGAAGAATTGGCGAAGGTGGACGCGATTGTTCAGGCAGCCGTTCTGGAGGGCTATGCCATTGATACCCGGGAAATGCCCATTGACGAAGCCAAGGCACTTGGTGCCACCGCATTGTTCAGCGAGAAGTACGGTGATACTGTCCGCGTGGTCAATATGAGCGGCTACTCCATCGAACTGTGCGGTGGTACGCATCTGGATAATACCGCAAAGGTTGGTCCCTTCCGTATTGAGAGTGAGGGCAGTGTTGCTTCCGGTGTGCGGCGTATTGAAGCAATCACCGGTAAGGAATGCCTCGCAGATATGGCCAGAAGCCGTGAGCTGATTTATGCGGCTTGCGCTCAGCTGAAGGCAAAGCCTGCAGAACTGACGGATCGGATTCAGGGTCAGCTTGAGGAAATCAAGACGCTGAAGCGTGCTATTGAAAGTATCAAGGCAAAGGAAACTGCCGGTGAGGCAGAAAGGTATCTGTTTGGCGCGCATAATGTGGACGGCTTGAAGGTGATGACGGTTGTGGTTTCTTCCGCCGATGCCAACAAGCTGCGCCAGATGGGCGACCTGCTGCGGGACAAGGATGCCAATGTGGTTGCGGTTCTGGCAACTGTGAATGGCGAAAAGGTTACCTTCCTGGCTGTGTGCGGCAAGGATGCCATTACCAGAGGAATTAAGGCAGGCGATCTGGTGAAGCTGGTCTGCGGTGCCTGCGGCGGTTCCGGTGGTGGCAAGTCGGACTCCGCAATGGGCGGCGGCAAGGATGCTACCAAGGTCGATAATGCTTTGGCTCTGGTAGACGATTTCGTGATCTCCAAGTTGAATTGACAAATCAAAGAGCACTGCCGTTTCGGCGGTGCTCTTTGTGTAAAAGGGAGTGACGATATGCGTAAACTCATGTGGTTTACCATTGGCTTCGGAGCAGCCTGTGCAGTTGGCTCTTATTTCTATCAGGATTGGCTGATTTTTGCTTCCATTGCTGCATTGCTTGCATTTGGTGCTATGCTGTTCTTTTATAAACGGTGGCGGTTTCTTTGTCGGTGTATGGCGGTATTTTTGGGACTGGGGATTGGTCTTGGTTGGTTCTGTGGATATCATGCGCTATATCTGGGCACTGCCGCAAAATATGACGGGCAGGAATGTGCCATCAATGCAGTTGCCGTGGATTACAGCTATGCTTCCGGTTTTGGAACAGCGGTTGAAGCGGACATCTTGTTAGAAGGAAAATCTTACCGGGCAATCTTATATCTTAACGAAACTGCACTCCTGGATCCGGAGACACAAGTCAGCGGGAATTTTCGCCTTCGCTTGACCCATGAGGGTCAGGAAGTGGATACTTACCACCGGGGTAACGGTGTTTTTCTGCTGGGATATGCGCAGGATTCCTGCCAAATTGTACAAGCACAGAAAATAAGTGCAAAACACTATCCTGCTGTAATGCGCCGGGAAATACTATTACGGTTGGAGCAGACATTTCCGGAGGATACCGCCGGATTTGCGAAGGCACTGCTATTGGGAGATCGCAGTGATGTCGATTACGAAACCAATACTGCCTTCAAGGTTAGCGGAATCAGCCACATTATTGCGGTATCCGGTCTGCACATTTCAATTTTGTTTACCGTAGTAGCCCGGATCATTGGCAGAAAGCGTTTCCTGGAGGCGTTGATTGGCATTCCTGTGCTCATTCTGTTTGCGGCGATGGTCGGTTTTACTCCGTCCATCACCCGTGCCTGCATTATGCAGATACTTATGATTGTGGCGACATTGATTGACCGGGACTATGATCCGCCGATTGCATTGAGCTTTGCGTGCATGGTGATGTTCCTTATCAATCCCGTGGTGATTACCTCTGTCAGCTTTCAGCTTTCTGTGGGCTGCATGGCGGGGATGTTTCTGTGCTATGAGCCTATATCCAATTGGATTTTGAATTTGCCTTTCTGGGAAGATTGGGAAGGCAGAAGTCGAAAAAACCATTCCCGGCACCTGCTTGCATCCGGTATTGGTGTAACACTTAGCTCTATGTTTTTTACAACACCTTTGGTTGCATACTATTTTGGAACAGTCAGCCTGATCAGCGTCGTTTCCAATCTGCTGATACTGTGGGTGGTAACCTGGATTTTTTATGGGATATTGCTGGTGTGCCTGCTTTCCTTTATCTGGACACCCTTGGCAACTGTGGTTGCATGGCTGCTGAGTTGGCTTATTCGCTATGTCCTGACTATGGCGAAGTGGCTGTCATCAATTCCAATGGCGGCAGTGTATACCAAAAGTGAATATATTATTTTCTGGCTTGTTCTGTGCTATGTACTGGTGTTTGTGCTTGTCATTCAGCGAAGAAACAGACCGGAACTCGGTATTTGCTGCAGCATTATTGGGTTGTGCGTTGCCTTGTGTTTGTCATGGGCAACGCCGCTGGTTGATGAATGCCGTATGACAGTACTGGATGTCGGGCAAGGACAAAGTATTCTGCTCCAAGCCCAAGGACGGACGTTTTTGGTTGATTGCGGAGGAGATCGGGAGGAAGATGCTGCGGATATTGCTTCGGAAACCTTATTATCCATGGGGATACACAAATTAGACGGAATAATTTTAACCCATTATGATTCTGACCATGCGGCAGGACTTAGTTTGTTGCTTACCAGAGTTCATGCGGATGCTGTATATCTTCCCAAAGAGTCCGACGATCCTGATATTCAAGGGAAATTGTTGGAAAAGTGTAATTATCCCGTGTTCGTAGAGGAAGATACGCTCCTGAGTTGGGAAACCGGCTCTTTGACAATATTTGCGCCATTATTCCAATCATCGGACAATGAAAGAGGGCTTTGTGTCTTGTTCCGGGAAGGAAATTGTGATATACTCATTACCGGTGATATGAGCATTCCCGGCGAGAACCGACTTCTCATGGAAAAGAATATCCCGGAACTGACGGTGCTGGTTGCCGGGCATCATGGATCGAAGTATTCTACCGGAGATTCTTTGCTCAGTGTGACAACACCGGAGTACGTAATCATTTCCGCCGGTCGTGACAATCCTTACGGGCATCCCAGTCAGGAAGTGTTGGAGCGTTTGGAAAACTGGGAATGCGAAGTTTTGCGTACAGATTTGGAAGGAACCATTGTGTTCAGGAGGTAAGCAGTCATGGCGAAACCAACGAAAGACAACTCTGCCCTGCAGCAACTGAAGGCAGAACTTCGGGGAAAAGAAGTTGGGAATCTGTATGTTTTCCATGGGGAAGAAGTGTTTTTGCTCCATCATTATTTAGAGCAGATTCGCAAACTTTTGCTGGATGAGCTGACAGAATCTTTCAATTATCATCGCCTGAACTCTGAAAATTTTGATATCCGTTCTCTTGCGGATGCCGTGGAGAACCTGCCTATGATGGCAGAACATACTTTGGTGCAGGTGGACGATATTGACCTGTTTAAGCTGTCTGAGGATCAGCGGGAAAAGGCTGTTGACTTGTTAAGTGATATCCCGGAGTACTGTACTTTGGTGTTCACCTACATTACAGTGCCTTTTAAGCCGGATAAGCGGCAGAAAAAGCTATGGGAAGCCATTGATAAAAATGGTTGTGTCGTTGAATTTGCCAAGCAGGAGCAACGGGAGTTAATACCTTGGATTACCCGTCACTTTGCGGCTAAGGGAAAGAGGATTTCTTCGGATCTGTGCAGCTATCTGATAGAAATCACCGGTGGTACTATGACGGCGTTATCCGGTGAAATTGATAAGATTTGTGCCTATTCCGGTGCGGAGCATATTGTCAAAGAAGACATCGATGCCGTCACCGAACCGGTGATGGATGCGGTAGTTTTTCAAATGACGGATCTTTTGGGGCAAGGGCAGTATGCTGCAGCGCTTCAAAAACTGCAGCAGCTATTGAAGATGCAGCAGGAACCCATTGCCATTCTCGGTGCAGTAGGCAATCATTTTCGCCGCATGGGTGTGGCAAGGACATTGCTGGACAACGGCAGACCTTCCGGCGAGCTGATGAAGCTGTGCGGCATGGGGGAGTATCCTGCCAGAAAAACAATGGACGCCGCAAGACGGTTTACTCCTGCTTTTTGTGCGAAAGCGGCAGAATTGGTGCTGGAAACGGATTATAAGATGAAAACCTCTTTTGATGATCAGGATCGTTTGCTGGAGCTTTTGATTTTGCAGCTGGCGCAGGAGGCACGACGTGGTTAAAATTAAAGAAGCCATTGTGGTTGAAGGACGTTATGATAAGAATACTCTTAGCCAGATTGTAAGTGCTCCGATTTTTGAGACTGCTGGCTTTGGTATCTTTAAGGATAAACAGCAGATGGCGCTTCTTCGTCGGGTGGCGATGGAGCGTGGTTTGATTGTATTTACGGATTCTGATGGTGCTGGCTTTGTAATCCGAAACCATATTAAATGTGCAATTGATTCCAGATATTTGAAGCATGCCTATATTCCTGATATCTACGGGAAAGAGCGAAGAAAAGCGACACCCGGTAAAGAAGGAAAACTGGGAGTGGAAGGTATGACCCGTGATGTGCTTTTGGAGGCATTGCGCCGCAGTGGCGCTACCTTCGAAGATGAAACTGCACCTGCCACCATGGGGATTACTAAGCAGGACTTGATGGAACTGGGGTTGTCCGGCGGCAAAAATTCCGGTGTTAAGAGGCTGGCATTACTGAGAAAACTGGGGCTACCGGAGCATATGAGTACAAATGCTATGCTCCAGACGCTAAACCTGCTGTACACCCCGGAAGAGCTGAGATCCGTTTTGATCGAGTTGGAGAAAGATCATGGTTGATATACAAGTAAAAAATCTGACAAAGTTCTTTGTCATCGGTGAGAACCTTCTGGAAGGACTGTCTTTTGACATTCAGGAGGGAGAATGCGTTGCTATTTTGGGTAGAAACGGTTGCGGCAAGACCACGCTGTTTAAGATACTCACCGGAGAAATGGATTATGATGACGGAGAAGTCTATATTAATCCGCATAAACGACTGGGACTCATTTCCCAAATTCCCAAATTTCCTGTGGGATATACTGTAGAGGACGTACTTCGTTCTGCGTTTGAGTCTTTGATGCGCACCCGCCGGAAAATGGAGGAGTTGGAAACTGCCATGCAATCCGGTGCGACTGCGCAGCAGCTTAGGGAATATGATACGCTTTCCAACCGCTTCCAAAGCGGTGGCGGCTACGAAATGGATGTGGAAGTGGACAAAGTCAGCAACGGCCTTGGGATTACACCATCCCAGAGAAAGCAGGAATTCGACAGCCTTTCCGGCGGTGAAAAAACCAGGGTAAACCTTGCTCGTCTGCTTCTGGAAAAGACAGATATTCTGTTGCTTGACGAGCCGACCAACCATCTGGATTTGCACAGCGTGGAATGGCTGGAGGGTTATATCAATGCCTTCAAGGGAACGGTTTTGATTATCTCTCATGACCGCTATTTTATTGATCAGGTAGCAGACCGTGTCATTGAGATTACTGAGGGCCATGCCGAATTTTATTCCGGTAACTACTCTTTCTACATGGATGAAAAGCAAGCAAGATTTGATCTTCAGCTCAAGCAGTATCAGCAGGAACAGGCGAAATTGAACCAGTTGGGCTTTACGTTGGAGAGAATGAAAGGGTGGGGCATTAATAACCGTACTTTGTACCGCCGTGCCATGTCCATTCAGCACCGCATGGAGCGCATACGCAAAACCGAGCGACCCAGAACGGAGAAGACCATGAAAGCATCCTTTGGAGAACGAGATTTTTCCGGAGATGTTGTTTTCAAGATGAAAGGTCTTTCTAAGGCATTTGGGGATAGAACGTTGTTTTCCGATGTGGAGCTGACCGTGGAAGGGGGAGAACGGATTGCCCTGCTGGGGGATAACGGAACGGGAAAAACTACGTTTCTGAAATGCCTTCTTGGTGACGAGGATTTTCAGGGTAAGCTGGTCTTTGGACCTACGGTCAAGTGGGGATATCTACCTCAGATTGTCCACTTTTCCCATCCGGAGCGGACATTGTATGATACCCTGATTTATGAGAAAAACTATTCTCCCCAGCAGGCACGGGATCGTCTGGGCGCATTTATGTTTCAGGGAGAGGACGTATTCAAACTGGTGGGAGATTTGTCCGGCGGTGAACAGTCCCGTTTGCGGCTGTGTATGCTGATGGATGAAAAAATCAATCTGCTGATACTGGACGAACCCACGAACCATCTTGATATTGCATCCCGTGAGTGGATTGAAGCCGCTATTGAGGAATTTGAGGGTGTTTTGCTATTTGTGTCCCATGACCGGTATTTTATCGAGAAATTTGCAGAAAGAATTTGGCATCTTGAGGACGGAAAAATCCGTGATTTCAAATGCGACTACCGAAAATACCGATCCATTCTGGAGCATGAAGCAGCATCAAAGCCTACTCAGGAAATATTGCCAAAAGCCAAAAAGGAGAAGCCAAAGGGCGGCACCAAGGAACAGGACAAGCTGGTGCGGCGCCTGGAGCGTGAGATCGAAAAGCAGGAAAAGCGGATTGCGGAGCTGGATGAAAAAATCGAAGCATCCGGAGCAGACTATCAGGAACTGACCCGTTTGCTTGGAGAAAAAGAAGAGGCAGAGCTGGTGCTGCTTGAATTGATGGAGCAATGGGAAGCGGCGCAGGTGGACGGAACCTCCTAATTTGGAGGTTGACAGCCTTTGAATAAAGTCCTATAATATGCGAAGATTATTCAATAAGGAGCGAAGATACAATGAGTTCTTGTAGCGGAAACTGTTCAAGCTGTGGCTCTGATTGCGCGGATCGCAAGGCGGAGAGCCTTTTGGCAGCACTGAACCCCAAGGCGAGCGTAAAGAAGGTTATTGCTGTGGTGTCCGGTAAAGGCGGTGTGGGAAAGTCCACCGTAACCTCTATGCTTGCTGTGGCTATGGCGAAGAAGGGCAAGCGCGTGGGCGTTTTGGATGCAGATATCACGGGGCCTTCCGCACCGACGGCATTTGGTGTCAGTGAGTGTCAGGGTGCTTCTGAGGATGGACTGTATCCTGCTTTGACCAAGGGCGGTATTCAGGTGATGTCCATCAATCTTCTGCTGGATGACCCTGCTGATCCGGTGGTGTGGCGTGGTCCGGTTATTGCCGGTGCTGTAAAGCAGTTCTGGACTGATGTGATTTGGGAGGACGTTGATTACCTGTTTGTCGATATGCCTCCCGGAACCGGTGATGTGCCCCTGACGGTGTTTCAGAGCCTTCCGGTTGATGGGATTGTGATTGTTACCAGTCCTCAGGATTTGGTGAGTATGATTGTCAGCAAGGCGGTAAAGATGGCCAATATGATGCATATTCCCGTTGTTGGCTTTGTAGAGAATTATTCTTATCTGGAATGCCCGGATTGTGGGAAGAAGATTAATGTCTTCGGTGAAAGCCATCTGGATGAAATTGCGGCAGCTTTTGGTTTGCCGGTGTTGGCAAGACTCCCAATTGACCCCAAGGTTGCCCAGAGTTATGACAGCGGAAAGATGGAAGAAGTGGATACTACCTGCATCAGCGGTGTAATTTCGCATCTGGAACAACTCGACTAATCCAAAAGCCGCCCTTGCCGGGCGGCTTTTGCTATGGTGCCCGGACAAAAAGTAAAGAGCTTGATACTATATTCATGAAGTGTATTATTGGCAATATCAAGTAAGGAGGTACGCAATGATTGTTAAAGAATTGAACCATGAGCAGGTGCTGGAACTCTTGCCTGACAGAAACCCATTGTCACATAAAGGAGATTTTGGGAAAATCCTTTTGCTGTGCGGCAGCCGTGGATATACCGGCGCGGCAGCCCTTTCAGCGATGGGGGCGCTCCGCAGCGGCGCAGGGCTGGTTTATCTGGGCGTACCGGAGTGCATTTATGCGATAGAAGCTGTGAAAATGACGGAGGCAATTGTGCTTCCTTTGCCGGATGCCGAAGGGATGCTGAGCGTGGAGGCTGCTGCCTTTGTAGGGCATCTGATGCAGAAAAAGGATGCTGTACTCGTCGGCCCGGGATTGGGGCAATCTGAGGGGACGCTGGCGGCTTTGAAAATGATTCTGGAATGCTATTCAGGCCCGGTGGTACTGGATGCTGATGGAATAAATCTTCTTGCCAAGCATAAGGATTTATTGCGTGGAAGAGAAGCTCCGACGATCCTGACACCTCACGAAGGGGAATTCCTTCGTATGGCTGGAACGTTGGGGGATGACAGGCTTGTAGCAGCGACAGAGCTTGCCAATGAATTGGGATGTATCGTAGTTTTGAAGGGGCACAGAACGTTGATTACTGACGGTGTTCATTGCTACCGAAATCTTACCGGAAATTCCGGAATGGCAGTAGGTGGCAGCGGTGATGTACTGGCTGGAATGATTGTCAGTTTTTTGGGGCAGGGGATTGCCCCTTTGGAGGCGGCGGCTGCAGCTTGCTGGCTTCATGGGGCTGCCGGTGACTTGTGTGCCGAAGAACTGGGGCAATATGGGATGCTTCCAAGTGATATGCTCAGTGCGCTCCCACGACTTATGAAATAGGACGGGATCCATTTGAAACGATGTTTGGTGCTTGTATTGGTGATTGTAACTCTTTGCGGTTGTGGCAGCCAAAGTTCAGAATTAGAGAGGGTAATGTCTTTTCGAGCCAAGCTGCTGGCAGCAACATCGTGCAGCTTTGACGCCACGGTGACTGCGGACTACACTGACGCAACCTATACCTTTGTGATGTCCTGCGTTGGAGACGGGGATGGGGACCTGGAATTCAGAGTGGCAGAACCGAGTTCCATCAGTGGTATCACCGGCACAATTGTCAGGGAAGAAGGGAAACTGACCTTTGATGACAAGGCACTTGCGTTTTCGTTACTGGCTGACGGTCAGATTACTCCGGTGAGTGCTCCGTGGTTGTTACTTAAATGCTTGAGAGGCGGTTATGTTACTTCTTGCAATCAGGAGGGGGACTATCTGCGCATTACTGTGGAGGATGGTTACGAGGAGGATGCCCTGCGAGGGGATATCTGGCTGGATCAGCATGACTGCCCGGTTCGTGGAGATTTTCTGTGGAAGGATCGAAGAATCCTGTCAATCGAGGTGAAAGACTTCTCGATTATGTAACTTTTTTCTCAGAGATGCATAGGATATTTTGGTTGCGTTACCGTATATTTTCCTTTGGCGCGTGGGAGAATAGAAACAACTGCGTTACATATGGCTGCGTCCGGTAGCGCAGGAGAGATTCTATCGGAGTGTGAGCTACATGGATACCACGGTCAAACGGGGAGATATTTTCTACGCAGATCTGTCGCCGGTGGTGGGCAGTGAGCAAGGTGGCACCAGACCGGTGCTGATTGTACAAAATGATACCGGAAACCGGCATTCTCCCACGGTAATTGCAGCGGCAATTACCAGCCAGACTGGAAAGGCGAGACTTCCAACTCATATTAACATTGCCGCCGGGAGTGTAGGTTTGAGCAAGGATTCTGTGATACTTCTGGAACAAATCCGTACCATTGACAAGCGCCGCCTGCGGGAGCATATGGGACGGTTGGATGACGACCATATGCATATGGTGGATGATGCGATTGCTGTCAGTTTTGGGTTGCATGACGGGCGAAGATAACGTAATAAATCCCTCCCCGAAGCATACGCTTGTGACGGGGAGGGATTTTCTATGGATGGAACCTATGATGTTTTCTGGGGTTCAGAAGTAATTGGACAAGCAAGAGTTGAGCGCCGTGGATTGTATTATCATTTTGACTGTCGATGTAAATTAACGGGGGAAGTCATTTGCCGCGTGACAGTTTCCTGCGGAGGACATCATGAGAACCTGGGGATTTTGATACCTGCAGGTGATGATTTTGTTTTGAGCAGGAAACTCGCGGCTAAGAGGCTTGGAATTGGTAAGCCGGAATTCCGGGTGCTTCCCAGACATCAGAAGACGAAAGTGACGTTTATTCCGGTTTATCCGGATGAGCCTTTCCGTTATTTGAACCGGCTGCAAAATGCCTTTATGGAGGTCAGGAACGGGCAGCGAGGGGTGTCAATTCCAGAGATGGAGGGATAATCAACAGCCGGCAGGGGATATCCTGCCGGCTGTTGATTATTGGATTTCAAGCCCTACGGGACAGTGGTCAGAGCCGATAATATCCGGATGGATAGTGGCATCCACGATGGCCGATGCCAGACGGTTGGAAACGACGAAATAGTCAATCCGCCAACCTGCGTTATTCTGTCGGGCATTGAACATATAGCTCCACCAGGAATAGGCTCCGGTGACATCGGGATACAGATAGCGGAAAGTGTCTATAAAACCGTTGTCAAGAAGCTGTGAGAAAGCATCCCGTTCTTCGTCAGAGAAACCGGCGTTGCCCCGGTTGGAAGCGGGGTTCTTCAGGTCGATTTCCTGATGCGCTACATTCAAATCGCCGCAGTAGATGACGGGTTTTTTGCTATCCAACTCCTTAAGATAATCCCGCAAAGCAGACTCCCAGCGAAGACGATGTTCAATTCTGGCAAGTCCACGCTGCGCATTAGGAGTGTAGCAGGTCACAAGGTAGAAATCGGGGTATTCCAGCGTAATCAGACGACCTTCGGTATCTAACTCCTCCACGCCGACTCCGTAAGTGACGGTTAAAGGCTCGTGTTTGGTAAAAATGGCAGTGCCGGAATAGCCTTTCTTTTCCGCATAGCACCAGTATTGAAAATAACCGGGAAGGGAAAGTTCGATTTGTCCTGCCTGCAGTTTGGTTTCCTGCAGACAGAAGAAGTCAGCGTTCAATTGGGAAAATACATCCATAAATCCCTTGGCTACGCAGGCTCTCAATCCGTTTACGTTCCAGGAAATGAATTTCATAGGGAACCTCCTTATTTGTCAATGCTGTTGTCTGTCAAGAGCAGAGAAGTTGGAGTCAGGGTAATGCATTCGGTGCCGTCGAGTAAGGATTTCTCGGCGCGGATTTCCAATTCGGTGGCTTGTGTCAAAGTAAAACAGGTCTTGGCAAGAGAAGCGCAGGCAAGGGAAAGTTCAATACCACCCAGTTGGGAGAATTCCTGACTTAGCAGGATCTCTGCCTTGTTATTCCCAAATTGAATACTGATCAGTTTCGTGCCATCAGGAAAGGGAGAGACCAGATCCGAAGATGTCGGCCCGTTTAGGTATACCTCCAGTTGGTCAGCAAGTGTACCCTCTACATGTCGGTACTCCGGAGAGATGATTGTGCTTCCAAGACTGTAATCGGTAGTGTTTTGCAGATAATAGAATTGCTGCGAACCTTCGGCAGAATGCTTATTAGAGCAGCCGCAAATCAGGATGGCAATGAGTAAAATTACTGCTAATATTTTGGTTTTCATTCATCGTCCTCCTCTGTGTCAAAGGCGGGGAATTCTACGGTAAATACTGAACCGACACCCGGAGTGCTCTCTACACGGATTTGGCTTTGGTTACGCTCCAGCATATTTCTCACGATGGCCAGACCCAATCCGCTTCCACCCGTAGCGCGGGAACGGGCTTTGTCTACTCGATAGAATCGCTCAAATATATGGTTCAGTGCATCCTCCGGAATACCTACACCGGTGTCCTGGACTTTCAGAATGCCATACTCCTCAGCGCGGTCAATGGTAAGGCTGACAGAGCCGCCGGGGATATTATATTTGATTGCGTTTTCTACTAGATTGAAGATAATGCGGTACAAATCGTCCTCTCGCATCAGTACCGGAGCATCGCATACAATGTCTACGGTAATTGTGATATCCATGGTATTGGCAAGGCTGGATAGCATGCGCACCACGCGGTCAACAGAGGGGGTAATATAGACAATCTCTCGGCTTTCATCCTCCTCGGCGGTTTCGCCGCGAGTTAGATCCAGCAGTTTTTGGGTCATGCGGTTCAACCGATCAGCTTCATCCCGGATGTCACCCACAAATTCCCGTATGGTTTCGATGTCCATGTCATTTTGCAGGATTGAATCCGCCAAAAGCTCAATGGAGGCAAGGGGGGTCTTTAATTCATGGGAGGCATCGGATACAAAGCGCCGCCGCTTGCTTTCAGAAGTCTGGAGCCTTTGGGTTAAGTTGTTGACTTCGTCAGCCAGAAAAGAAAGTTCGTCATGGCCTCCCATGGTGACCTGATAAGAGTAATCGCCATTACGGATGATACGCATGGAAGTCATGATTTTTCCTAAACGGGTGGAGAAAATCTTTGTAAAAATCAGGGAGAATACGATAATCAGAACTTCCAGGATTACTGTGATGGTCAGGATGTTTTTATTCAGGGATGCCACCAGAGCGCCCTGCTGGGCATCCTGCTCCATCATATAGACACAGCCCACGACACTTCCGTAGGAGATGACCGGTGTTGCGGCTTCTGAACGCATAGCACCGTCGTGGTAATGCCAGACAAATACGTCATTCCCTTGGATGGCGTCTACGATTGCAGGGAATAAAGCGTAATTGCCAACGGTTTCCGGTGCGTAGGAATCGTGGATAATGATACCTGCGTGATCTGTTACAATCAGCCGGGAAGTTTTCAGACTGCTGAGCTGCGCTAAGGTTTCTGCGGCAGTGGCAGGGGAGATAACATCCAGAGCACCAATCTCTGAAGCAGCAAGTTGTGCTTTCTCCAGCATGGAGGCTTCCTTGTTTTGATAAAAGATTTTTTGACTGGCTGCAGAGCAATAGATGTTCAGCAGCAGGAGAACGACTGTGGTGATGGTGATATAAATCATGGAGTAGCGGAATTGTGTCCGGCTGTGATACCGTTTTCTCCGGGAATTACTTTTTGAAATAGTAACCAACCCCCCACTTTGTCAGAATATATTTCGGTTCCGCAGGATTCTCCTCCAGTTTTTCACGGAGTCTGCGAATATGGACATCCAGGGTGCGGATGTCGCTCCGATACTCATAAGCCCAAATGGAGTCCAGCAAGGTTTCCCGGGAGAAAACCCGGTTTGCGTTTCGCATCAAAAATTCAATAACGTCAAATTCCTTTGCGGTCAAATCCACCATGATGCCGGAACGATATGCATTTCTGGCATCCAAATCCAGTGTGATAGAGCCAATCGTTAACGTGTTGGCGCGATGTTCATCGGAAGTTTGGGAGCGGCGCAGCAACGCCCGAATTCTTGCCTTCAATTCCAGAATGTTGAAGGGCTTGGTCAAATAATCATCTGCTCCGTAATCAAAACCCATTAGTTTATCCATGTCATCTGCTTTGGCTGTGAGGAGAATAATGGGGACATTGGAGAACTCCCGGATTTTTGAGCAGGCGGTCAGTCCATCCATTTCCGGCATCATAATATCCAGTACAATTAAGGCGACCTCGGGGTCCTGAGCAAGACGTACGGCATCTACACCATTGCTGCCGGTGACAACTTCATAGCCATCGTTTTGCAGATTAAAGCGAATTCCTTTGACCAGAATGGCTTCATCGTCAACTACTAAGATTTTCATAACGAACCTCCGACTGTAATATAGTCACGTATGTTCTCCAACGTTTTTTCACCAATGCCATCCACATTACACAGGTCATCTACAGTTTGAAAACTGCCGTGTTTGTTGCGATAATCAATAATCCGCTGGGCCAGATTTTCACCAATTCCCGGAAGCATCATCAATTGGAGGCGGGTTGCGGTGTTAATGTTAATGGTGTTTCTGCGTGAAACCGTGTCATGCGTGGAGATAACGGTTTCTGCTGTATTTCCGGTGTTTAATTTTGACAGAGATATCCGGCTGCCGGAAAAGTTGCGGATTATGAAAAAACAGACTGTAAAGATGATAAATACCATCGTAACAGCGATTGGTATAAGATGTGCTTTTTTCATAGGCGAACACCTCCGCTCATTGACTAATTTCAGAAAAGCTGATATAATATCTGTCACCATTATACACGAGTTTTTTTCTTCGGACAAGTCCGGTGATTAGAATATTGAGGGGAATTATGAAATTATTCCATAGAATTTGTTTGATATCCTTGGTTTTTGCATTGATGCTGTCTTTTGTCTGCCCTTCTGCGGCGCAGGAGGAAAATGGTTCTCTTGCGGTAAGCAAGGGGTGTTCGACTCTGGATGCTGCGGTAGCGGTGAAAAGTGATGGGAAGCTTCTGCCAACTGCCCGGGGTGCGGTGCTTTTCGAAATGAACACCGATACCATGGTCTATAGCTGGCAGGCAGATGAAAAGCTGGATCCCTCCGGAATGAATAAGTTGATGACTGCACTGCTTGCGATAGAAGCAGGCGATTTGGAAGCCAAAGTAACTGTTACTTCCGAGGCACTTTCTTCTTTGGAACCGGGTTCGGTTTCAGCTGGTTTGAAGTCAGGGGAGGAACTGACTCTGCGGGATTTGCTGTTTTGCATGATGGTAGGTTCTGCCAATGATGCTGCGGCTGTGATTGCGCAGCACATCGCCGGCAATCAGGAAGCGTTTGTAGCACGAATGAATGCCAAAGCCACGGAACTGGGATGTGCCAATACTTGTTTCTTGAACCCTACGGGCCTTAGCAGCGATGGTCAGTATTCCACAGCCAGAGATTTGGCGAAGATTACCGCGGCTGCGCTTCAAAATGATGTGTTCTCGGAGCTGTTTTCTGCGGTTACTTATACGGTTCCTGCTACCAATGTTTCTGAGGAACGGGTAATTCACACTACCAATTACCTGATGAGTCGTGAAGTGGTTAAGAACCAATTTGATTCCCGTGTTACCGGAGGAAAAACCGGAGCCTTGAGTACTCGTGACCGTAGTGTGATTTGCACAGCGGAGGCGGAGGGAAAACGCTATCTGGCGGTGATTATGAGCGCACAGTCCACATTGACTGCCAATGGACTGTCTGTCGTGACTTTCGGAAACTTTGAGGAGGCAAGAATACTCTTTGACCATGGATTTAATGAGTATTCTCAGCGCCAGCTCTTGACGGATGATATGGTGCTGACACGTTTTTCCGTAACTGACGGTGAAAATGATGTTGCTGTTCGTGCGGATGGTATCGTTACGGCAATGATTCCCAAGGATATGTCACAGTTGGATGTTCGCTACGAATATACGCAACTTCAAGGCGGAATTGCTGCTCCGGTCACGGAAGGACAGGTCGTTGGCACGGTGGAAGTGTGGTTTCGGTCTGTCTGCGTTGGTCAATGTGACTTGATTGCCATGCACGATGTAAACGAGCCGGGAATATACGATTTCGCGATAACTCCCGGCGGTCAAAAGGCGGCAAAGCTGCCTTGGAAGCTGTTGGTACTAATTCTGCTTGTTGTGGTACTTGGGTGCGTTTTGCTTCTGGGGCTGGTATTGACTGTTATTCGTTGGATTAGAGGCATAAAAACGAAATACCGTCACACAAAGCGCAGAAAGAACAGACAAAGGAGCCGGTGATATGGAACGTTGGGATGCCTTGGAAGCAAAATGTCGTGACTGTCAGGCATGTCCTTTGAGCCAGCGGCGCACTAATATGGTGTTCGGCGTTGGGCGAAAAGATGCAGACATCATGTTGATCGGAGAAGGACCGGGAATGCAGGAGGATTTGCAGGGAGAACCTTTTGTGGGACCTGCAGGGAAGCTGCTGGACGATATGCTGTCCATCATCGATCTGAACCGGAGTAATGTGTACATTGCTAACATAGTCAAATGCCGCCCTCCAAATAATCGGGATCCCATGGAGGAAGAGCAGGATGCTTGTATTGGCTACCTGAAGGAACAAATCCAACTGGTGCAGCCCAAGATCATTGTGGCACTGGGCAGAATTGCCGGTGCCAGAATCCAGCATCCCGGTATTCGTATTACCCGGGAACATGGAATGTGGGCTTGCCGTAATGGTATCTGGCATACTACCATTTATCACCCCTCTGCGCTTCTTCGCAAGCCGGAGCTTCGTCCGGAAACCTTTGACGATTTGCTTTCCATCCGTGAAAAAATCCGGGAAGTGGGAGCGAGAATTTGATAAAAAGACCTGACCGCTTAATTCAAACGGTCAGGTCTTTTGCTATCAAATGCCGATGGGGGTATATTTTACAATAACGTTCATACTGGTTAATGCAGAGGCATCTGTAACACCGGTGCCGTAGACATTGACCTCAATCAGGCTGTAACAGCTTGCAAGGGGAGCCACAGAGGTTATTCCTGCATTGTTCTCCATAATGACATAATTGAGCTGACCAAGCCCTTTCAGCGCGTCAAGAGAGGTAAGCTGATTGTTGGTGCCGTTAATCCTGATGAGAGAACAGTCAGTGGAAAATGTCGGGAGTTTTGTGACCTGATTGTTGGAGAAATCAAAGACGGTCAGTTTTTTCAAAGTGGACAGAGCCTGAATGTCTGTCAGAACATTATTGGCAAGGTCAAGCTGGGTCAACTCCGTACCGGATGCCAGATTGCTGACAGTGGCGATTTGGTTGAATCCGGCATAAAGCTCAGAGAGTCCAGCCAGTTTTTCCAATCCCTCCAAGGAAGTCAGGGCATTGTGGTCGATGTGCAAAATCTTCAGGTCTGTGCAACCGGCAAGGGGCGCGGTAGAGGCAATGGCATTGTAAGAAAGCCGAAGCTCCTTCAGTTTTGTCAGGGAGCTCAGTGCAGTCAAATCCGTAACGGCATTATTGCTCAAATCCAGGTATTCCAGTTCCATCATCCCACTTAGAACATTCAACTCCCGGATGGTATTGTTATTCAAATCCAGATAGCGCAGTCCGGTGGCATTTTCCAGTCCGGAAATTCCGGTAAAGGTGCATTTTGAAAGCGTCAGGGAAGTGAGGGAGTTCAGAGAAGCGATGGTCTTAATCTCATCATTGGAAAGAGTCAGACCGTGGATGCTAAGCTCTTTCAGACTTGCCAGAGAACCAATGGTATTCAAATTTGAGTATTCACCTTCCTGAATCACAAGCCGCTCAATAAAAGGCATCAGGGAAAGGTCGGAAAGGTTCTTAACCTCCGAGGTGATTTCCAGTTCAGTAATTGACCACAATTCATTGGAGTACAGCTTGTGATCATTTGAGACTTGGAGCTGCTGACGGATAATCTTATCCAGTTCCGCATCGTCAATGGTGACTTCTTCAATAACACCGGCTACCGTATATCCAAGAATACTAAGACGGCTAACAAGTCCGTTTTCACCGATACTCAGAGCATAGATGGTGGTTTCACCGCCGGTCAGAGCAAATGGAGCGGCATATGGTGCGTTTTTAGAGGAAGGATACTCCCGGTTGGTGGTATAGTAAATTGTTCCTTCTGAACCGGTAAGTGCCACACTGATGTATTGATTGAAGTATCCCGGCTCCGGGGAACCTGCGGGGGCATTCGGTCGGATGGCATCCAGTTGTGCTTTGATCTCGGGGTCGGCAACGTTGTCAAGCATTGTCACCGCATCCAGCAGCTTGTCTTGCTCTACGTAGGTTTTGCACAGAGCCATATACAGCTCCATGGTGCCGCCGTCAGCGATAGCATTGGAAAGGGTATATTCTGCTTTTGTGTAGTTGCCTGCGGATTTATATTGCTCTGCCAGCTCGATGGCAACTGCCTCGTCTTCGCCGGATTGCTTGTAAGCCAGATTATAAAACCATGTGGCAGTGCTGTGATCTCCACGCTCTTCTGCGGCTCTGGCCTGAGAGAGCAGGATATCCCGGGTAAACCCGGGGTCATATCTGAGCAGATACCAGCCAACGCTGAAAAGAACTGCCAGCGCCAGCAGGATCGGCAGGAAAATTTTAAGGAATCTTTTCATGATTTTGCTCCGTTTCGATAAAGGGATTGTTTTTATTATACCTTCCTTGCAAAACGATGTCAAGGAGAGGGGGAAAATTATCCTTTTCTTCCGACAGACTGCGACAGTATTTTGAAGGCTGTCTTGGTAGAATGTTTGGGGGTGATAGATTTGAACGTACTGGGGAAACAAATTCTGCAAGCGTTTATATTTGGGGTGATATTGCCCGGCATTATGTGTTCTTTGGCTGCACATTTTCACATTTCCGGCAATGCACTTCGGGAACCGGAGGACTTTCAGGAATATGCACCGGACCATACTGAAAGCAACGCGGAGATACCGGTTCTGCACAATGGTGAGATAACGATGATGGAATTGGAAACGTATATCGGCTCTGTGCTACTGGGAGAGGTGTCGGCGTCCTTTGATGAAGAAGCCTTGAAAGCGCAAGCGGTTGCAGCCAGAACCTACACCCTGCGGTGCATTTTAGGTGGAGACAAGCACCCTCAGGGAGCGGTATGTACGGATTATCGGTGCTGTCAGGCATATCGGGACAGTGAGGAGTATCTTGCATCAGGAGGAACCCGGGAAGGTTTGAATAAAATCATCCGGGCGGTGGAAGAAACCGGGGGAGAGGTTTTGTATTATGGTAATGACTTGATTTGCGCTACCTACTATGCCAGTTCAGGGGGCAGGACGGAGGATGCCAAGGAGGTTTGGGGGCAAGCATATCCATATCTTGTGGCAGTGGACAGTCCGGGAGAAGAGGGGTGCGGATACTTTTGGAAAACCATGACTTTTGAATCTCAGGAGTTTCAGGATGCTTTGGGGGTGAACCTCAGCGGAGAGCCGTCGGATTGGTTTGGTATTGTAACCCATACAGTTGGGGAAGGGGTAGATTTAATCCGCATCGGCGGTAAATTATATACCGGTGTGGAGCTTAGGAATAAGCTGGGACTTCGTTCCACTATATTTACTGTCACGACCACGGACAACACCGTTACCTTTGAGACAAAAGGCTATGGGCATCGGGTAGGAATGAGCCAGCACGGTGCAAACGCAATGGCGCAGGATGGGTATGATTATAGGGAAATCCTGGGGCATTACTACCCTGGAACAACATTATCTCCCTATTTGTCCGACAGTGATTGACAAAACCTTTGGTTTCGGTTAAAATACCTTCAAAATCACAAAGGAGGACAACGCCTTGCCGATCCGGATTCCCAATGACCTGCCGGCTGCTGGTGTGTTGCAGCAGGAGAATATTTTCGTTATGCCCCAAAACCGGGCGGTCTCTCAGGATATTCGCCCTCTGGAAATTGTTTTGCTGAACCTGATGCCCACCAAGATTGCCACGGAAACCCAGTTTTCCCGTTTGCTTGGCAATACGCCTTTGCAGGTGCACTTGGAACTGATGCATACCACCACGCATCGTGCCAAGAATATTTCGCAGGATCATCTGCTGAGCTTCTACAAGAGCTTTGAAGAAATCAAACATCGAAAATTTGACGGAATGGTTATTACCGGAGCCCCTGTGGAACACATGGAATTTGAAGATGTGGATTACTGGGAAGAGCTGACTGAAATTATGCGCTGGAGTAAAACCAATGTCCACAGCACTTTGCACATTTGCTGGGGGGCGCAGGCAGGACTGTATTACCACTATGGAATTCAGAAACATCCACTGCCGGAAAAACTCTTCGGTGTGTATGAGCATCAGGCAGACTATAAGCGATCTATTTTGATGCGCGGCTTTGATGATGTGTTCTGGGTACCTCACTCCCGTCATACTACGGTGCTTCGGGAGGATATTGAATCTGTTCCTGGCTTGAAGATATTGGCCTCCTCCAAAGAAGCCGGAGTTTATGCGGTAATGAGCAAGGAAGGGCGTCAGATTTTTGTCACGGGTCATTCCGAGTATGATCCCATGACTCTGAATTCTGAGTATGTCCGGGATAAGAATCTTGGGCTGCCGATTAAGCCGCCGGTGAATTACTTCCCTGAGAATGACGATACACGGGAACCGATCGTCCGTTGGAGAGGTCATGCAAATCTGCTGTTTTCCAACTGGCTGAACTATTTTGTGTATCAGACGACACCTTACGATATCATGACAATCGGAGAATAACACAGATCCCGACAGTTTTCTTGAAGCTGTCGGGATTTTTGCGAAAATAGCTATTGCAAAATGCACAGAAATATGATAAAATTCATTTATTACATTAGCTGAAATAACCAAAAGGAGGCGAGAGCAATGAAATTGCGTATTGACGGAACCGATGTTCTGGCGATGCCCGGCAGAAGTCTGAGGGAGATTATTACGGAGCTTGGGATGGATGATGCCAGGCTTTCCTGTAGACCTCTCGCGGCACGTATCGCCGGAGAGGTTTTTACTTTGAATTATATTCCCGTCCGTCATAAGGATGCAAAAGGAGATACTGTAACTACCCGTCGGGCGATGGAGGCATCCGGAGGAGAAATCAGCCTGATCCGGTACCACGATCCTGCCGGTAAGGATACCTATGTCAGAACAGCACAGTTTGTGATTTTCCTGGCGTTGAACCGGCTGTGGCCCAATGCCCGTACAAAAATGAGCTGCACTCTGGGCCCCGGATTATTCATCTCTGTGATTGGTGCTGAGGATTTCTCTGCGGAACGCTTGAAAGCGGAAATCGAGCAAATCGTTGCGGACAATATTCCCTTGTTGCGCCGACGGATATCTACAGCGGACGCAATTGCCTACTATGAAAGCCGCGGGGATTATGATAAAGCCCAGCTTTTGAAGTGGCGAACCGTAGACTATTTCGATGTGTATGAACACGAAGGTTTTCGTGATTACTACTACGGTGAAATGGCACCCTCTACCGGTTATGTCAGTGTTTGGGATGTTCTGCCTGCAGAGGGGGGCTTTTTGTTCTTGTTCCCGGATGACCGACAGCCGGATACTGTTGGCACCTATCAGCATATGCCCCATTTCTTCAGCGTGTTCAGTGAGGGTGAACGCTGGTGCGAGCTGATGGAATGTGAAACAGCCACGGATTTGAACCTTTTGGTAGAGAATGGCAGAGTTCGGGAATTGATTCGTGTCAATGAGGCCCTGCATGAGAAGAGGTATTCTCAGGTGGCAGATATGATTTGTCAGCGTGGGGTTAAGGCGGTTATGCTGGCAGGGCCAAGTTCTTCCGGAAAGACCACTTCCGCAAATCGGCTTGCCACTCAGCTTCGGGTGCATGGCAAGAAGCCGGTGCTTATGAGTCTGGATGATTACTATTTGGATCGGGATAAAATCGCTCCGGGACCGGATGGTAAGCTGGATTTGGAGCACATCAATACCATTGATACCGATTTGTTCCGTTTACAAATCAGTCAGCTTCTGCGGGGGGAAGAGGTAGAGCTACCTACCTTCGTATTTATGCGTGGGCGTCGGGAATGGTACGGCCACAAACTCAAGCTGACTGCGGATTCTGTGATTATCGTGGAAGGCTTACACGCATTGAACCCGGTACTGCGACCTGATGGCGTGGATGAGGGGCTGATCTTCAAACTGTACGTCAGTCCGTTGCTGCCACTGAATTTGGATGATCATAACCGTATTCCCACCAGTTACTTGCGATTGCTAAGGCGAATTGTCCGTGACTTCGAGGGACGCGGAGCTTCTGTGCAGCAGACCATTTCCATGTGGGATTCTGTCCGCAGGGGAGAAAAGCGCTGGATTTTCCCCTTTCAGGAGAATGCGGATGTGATTTTCAACAGCTCGACTTTGTACGAGCTGGCGGTGCTGAAAAAGCATATTTTCCCGCTGCTCACCGCTGTGCAGCCTGAAGACCCATGGTATGATGAGGTGCGTAATATCGTTAAGGTTTTGAATTACATCCGGGAGGCGGATGTGGATGATGAAATTCCTCCCACCAGCCTGGTACGGGAATTCATTGGTGGCAACACATTCTATCGCAAATAAAATGTGCGCGGCAGATTTCGGTCTGCCGCGTTTCATTTCCCGGGAAAACGGTTAAAATGCTTGCATAACCTTACGGAAGATGTTATAATGTCAGGAAGAATGAGCATTTTTGCAAGGAGACAGTATGCACGAGCCGCAGTATCGCCTGGAGGGCATCGTCAGGACACGCACGGAAGCGATGGAGGATTTTGAAGGTCCTCTGGATGTTATCTTCCTGCTCCTGAGTAAAAACAAAATAGAGATTCAGGATGTTTCCATTACGGCGATTCTTGAGCAGTATCTTGCGTATCTGGAGGAAATGAAGCGGCTGGACATGGAAATTGCCAGTGAATTCATTACAATGGCATCCCATCTAATGCTGATCAAGACTAAGATGCTTCTTTCGGCAGCTGAGCAGGCTGAAGCGGAGAGCGAGTTGGACTTGCTTCGCCAATCCCTGATTGAGCGTCAGCGGAAGGAAGCGATGGATCAGGTTCGCGTAGCAATATCAGCGCTGGAACCGCGGAATGAGATTGGTCGCTGTTTGTTTACCAAAGAGCCGGAGCCTTTGCGTCGGGATCAGACATATCGATATAAGCATGATGCTGCAGATTTACTTCGGGCACTGGATACCATTGCGGAACGAAACCAGAGAACCCTACCACCGCCAACGGTGAATTTTAAGGGTATCGTTGGTAAAGAGCCTTATCCGGTTACCAAGAAGGCAGGCGAGGTACTGCGCCAGTTGGTACTGCGTGGTGTGGAACGATTGAAGAACCTGTTCCGGGGGAATCGAACCCGTTCTGAGGTGGTTGCTACTTTTTTAGCAATACTTGAGTTATGCAAGACCAATTCTGTTTCCCTTGAAGATGATAACAGCGGTGAGAACCCCAATGTTCGATTGCTGGAACAAAATGAACGAACCGGAGAGGTGACCTGATGGAACAAAAGGAATTACAGCGTGCCATTGAGGCAATCCTCTTTGCGGCGGGGGAGAGGGTTGAAACCAGCCGACTGTCCATGGCACTGGAAACAGACGAAAACGAGATTATTGCCGCCGCGGATGCACTTGCGGACGAACTGGCATTTGAGCGCCGCGGAATTCGCATTCTGAAACTGGAAAGCGGCTATCAGATGGTTTCCTCCGGAGAGATGGCGGATTACGTGACGAAAGCACTGGAAACCAGAAAACCTCCTAAGCTTTCATCCTCTCAGTTGGAGGCATTGACCATCATCGCGTACTACCAGCCTGCTACCAAAGCAATGGTGGAGCAGATCCGCGGCGTGGATAGTTCCTACTCTATATCCGCGTTGATGAATAAGAAACTCATCGAGGAAGCAGGACGGCTGAATGTTCCCGGTCGACCCATTCAGTACCGGACAACACCGGACTTCCTGCGAACCTTTGGCTTCTCAACACTGGAAGAACTGCCCCCCATTGAAAAAATCAACTTTGGCGAGCCTTTGCCGGAGGAACCAGCCGGGGACAACCCTGTCTCTCAGGAGGAAAGCTGATGGGCTGGCTGATCGCTTTGATCGTGCTTTTGGTGCTGGCTGTACTGGTTACGGTTGTCATTTGGTTTCCGGTTGGAATCCGAGTTATCTATGACCGCAAGGGGCTGCGAATGTGGTACACCCTTGGTCCGGTACGTTTGCTAAGTTATCCTGTTGAAGAGAAAAAAGAAGATTCCCCAGTGAAGCAGATTCTGAATGAAACCCTTGGTGAAACAAAAAAATATGAGGGTGTTTTGGGTGAATTCTGGTCAGACTTGCGTACAACCCTGAAGCTGTTCTGGTGCCTGCGTCCGAAGCTGCGGATTACACGACTGAACCTGACGCTGATTACGGCTTCTCAGGACCCTGCATCTGCTGCACTTCAGTACGGAGCTGCATGGGCAGCTGTTGGGGATTTGCTTCCGATTTTGGAGGAAGCATTCATCCTGAAAAGGAAAAATATCCGGATACTGTGCGACTATGAGGCAAAACAAACGCAGCTCACCGCAAGATTGGATTTGCGTATTCCCTTCGGTCAGTTGATTTCCCGTTTGGTGCATTACAGCATGAATAATCTGGAGCAGAAATCTTAACTATTCTTTAGAAAAGGCGGTAAATACTATGAGCCAGAACCTTCCGAATATGTTGGAAAACACAATTACCAAGATGCGTCAGATGATGGATGTGAACTCTGTCATTGGTGACACTATTACGACTGCTGATGGTGTGACCATTATTCCGATTTCCAAGATCACCGTGGGTTTTGCCGGTGGTGGATCAGATTATGTTTCCAAGCACCCCAATAAGCAGGATAATCCCTTTGGCGGCGGTGTCGGCGGTGGTATGAACGTGACACCGGTTGCTTTTCTGATTGTTAAGGAAGGCAATGTCCGTATGCTCCCCGTTGCTCTGCCTGCCAATTCGGCAACGGAGCGAATTATCGAGATGGTTCCCGACCTTCTGGATAAGGTAGCGGACTTTATCGACAACAAGCTGGATAAAAAGCCTGAGGGAACTGAGGAATAATTCCGGCCTCTGCGACACAACCTATTGCCGGGTGAGGCGATTTGAAAAAATGGTATTTGCGGACGGCGGCCGCCTTGCTGGCTGCCGTTCTGCTTTATCCCGGCAAGGTTGGTGCCATCAGTGCGCAAAAGGCAATTCTGATGGATGCGACTACCGGACAAGTTCTCTTTGAAAAAGACGCTGATAGCCGAAGCTTGGTGGCAAGCACCACTAAGATTATGACGGGGCTGATTATCTGTGAACAGTGCAACGTCCTGGATCGAATGCGGATACCCAAGGAAGCGGTTGGGGTTGAGGGATCTTCCATGTACCTGAAAGAGGGGGAAGTCCTATCCTTGCAGGAACTGCTGTATGGGTTGATGCTCAGCAGCGGAAACGATGCGGCGGTGGCACTGGCGATTTATTGCGGTGGAACCGTGGAGGGCTTTGCGGAGCTGATGAACGATAAAGCCCGGCAATTGGGCATGACCGGCACGCATTTTGTCAACCCTAACGGTCTTGATAGTCCGGGTCACTATTCTACAGCCAGGGATTTGGGAATTCTGGCTGCATATGCTATGAAAAATCCGGTGTTTGCCCGGACTGTGTCAACAAAAACAGTAACCATTGGTAACCGCTCTCTGAGAAACCATAATAAGCTATTGTGGCGTGTTGAGGGCGCTGACGGTGTTAAAACCGGCTTTACGAAAGCTGCAGGAAGAATTCTGGTATCCAGCGCTTTGAGAGATGGCAGACGGTTAGTGGCTGTCACCATCAATGACGGTAATGATTGGGAAGACCATACCCGGTTATTGGAACAGGGATTTCAGGAATACACCCTTACAACCATTGTTACTGCCGGACAGAAGCTTGGCTGTGTGGATGTGTTGGGCGGAATTGATACCGAGGTGAGCGTGTTGGCAAAGGAGGATTTTGCCTATGCGCTGAGAGCGGAGGAAAAACCGTATATTCGCCTTTCGCCACCGGGGTTTGTTTATGCTCCCGTAGTGGAGGGAGTAGATGCCGGTTTTGCTTATGTCTGCATCGGTGATGCAACTGTGGGAAAAATACCGGTTGTGTATGAAGAGACGATAGAACAGGCGGTTTCAGAAAAGAAAACCTTCTGGAAACGCTGGTTTCGAGGTGAATAGGATGACGGAACGCTTGCAAAAAATACTTGCATCCCGGGGACTGTGCTCACGGAGAAA
Organism: Oscillospiraceae bacterium; assembly: GCA_017473455.1. GTDB lineage: Bacteria > Bacillota > Clostridia > Oscillospirales > Oscillospiraceae > Faecousia. The sequence goes on along the minus strand of JAFULI010000078.1, from coordinate 9,872 downwards.
AGCAGAAGAGTGGATAACTGCCGGAAGAGTCTGCGTAAACGGGCAGGTTGCGGTGTTGGGGCAGTCTGCAGATCCGGATAACGATACGATTTCACTGGATGGGAAACCTCTCCCATCCGGTAGTGCCCATGTGTACATCATGCTTCATAAGCCGAGGGGATATGTGACGACACTGAGCGATGAACGGGGAAGACCGAATGTTACCGCACTTGTGGATTGTCCGGTTCGGGTTTATCCGGTTGGACGGCTGGATATGGACTCTGAGGGCTTACTAATCCTGACCAATGACGGAGAATTGGCAAATCACTTGATGCATCCCAAGGGGGAAGTGGACAAAACCTATGAAGTGTGGGTCACCCACTTTCAACCAGGGGCGGAAACACGTTTGGAGAAGCCGATTGTACTGGACGGATATCGGATAAAACCTCCGAAGGTGAAGCTCCTGCAGGCTCAGGAAACAAAAGCTCATTTGCTTATTACCATCCATGAAGGCAGAAACCGTCAGGTGCGGCGAATGTGTCAGGCGGCGGGGATGCATGTTACCAGACTACGCAGAATTGCTGAAGGCACTTTGAAGCTGGGGGATTTGAAAAAAGGGACCTGGCGATACTTGACCGACGAGGAAGTAGCATATCTGAAAAAATAATCATGCAATTTTGACCGCCTGCACTTGCAAAAATGCAGGCGGTCTGTTACTATGTTCTCAAGAATACGGTGTTTGGAGGTTCTTATGTCGATAGATATTCTTTCCGTATTGCAATCAAATTCCGTTTCCTTTTCCAAGGGGCAGCGCAGAATTGCCCAGTATATCATGGACGAATATGATAAGGCGGCATTTATGACCGCTGCAAAATTGGGAAAAACCGTGGGTGTGTCCGAATCTACAGTAGTACGTTTTGCGGTGATCCTTGGTTTTGACGGTTACCCCAGTATGCAAAAAGCCATGCAGGAGATGGTGCTTAACCGCCTGACATCGGTACAGCGGCTGGAAGTGGCAAGTGATCGGATTGGCAGTCAGGATATTGTGTCCATGGTGCTGCAATCCGATGCGGAGAAACTCCGCCGTACCGATGAGACCTTGAACCGTGAGGATTTCAAAAAAGTTGTGGATGCGATTGTAGAGGCAAAGCACGTGTATATTCTGGGTGTTCGTTCTGCGGCGCCGCTTGCGAATTTTCTGGGGTACTATTTGCGGTACCTTTCGGATAACGTTCACATTGTTACCGCTTCCGGCGCTGGAGAGATGTTCGAGCAGATTGTTGGTGTCAATGATCAGGATGCTGTGGTTGCTTTCAGTTTTCCCAGATACAGCACAACCACACTGAAAGGGGCTCAGTATTGTGCCAGTGCCGGTGCTACGGTGATTGGTATTACAGACTCTTCTGTGTCACCTCTGGCGCAGGTTTGCGACCATGTGCTGCTTGCCAAGAGCGATATGCTGTCGCTGGTAGACTCGTTGGTGGCACCGTTGAGCGTGGTGAATGCCCTGATTGTTGCGGTTTCCGCCAGAAGAAGTCAGGAACTCGCCCGAAGGCTGGATGCGCTGGAGGGAATCTGGGAAACCTACGATGTGTATAAAAAGAGGGACGAATCTCTGTGAAATACGATGTTATCATAATTGGCGGTGGACCAGCCGGAATGTATGCCGCAGCGACGGCTGGGGAGCGAGGGGCAAAGGTGCTCCTGCTGGAGCGAAATGACCGCCTTGGAAAAAAGCTGCTGATTACCGGTAAGGGGCGGTGCAATGTGACCAATGATTGCGATGCCCGTGAAGTGTTGCAGAATGTGCCCCGAAACAGCCGTTTTTTATTCAGCGCCTTGGCTGCCTGCCCTCCTGAGCGGGTTAAGACTTTTTTTGAAGCAGCAGGATGCCCTTTGAAGACGGAACGTGGTAATCGGGTATTTCCGGTCTCTGACAAGAGCTCTTCGGTTCTGGATGCACTGAAGAGTATTATGCACAAAGTGGGTGTGTCGGTTAGGACTGCACGTGTGAATAGAATCTTGACGGACAACGGCAGTGTAATCGGCGTGATGGCAGGGAATGAATGTTTCTATGCGGAAAATGTCATTATTGCTACCGGTGGACTGTCTTACCCTACAACCGGATCCACCGGTGACGGTTACGAGATGGCGAAGGCCCTGGGACATACAGTTACTCCTTCAGAAGGTTCTCTGGTGCCTTTGGAGGGAGATGAAGATTGCGCCCGAATGCAGGGATTGAGCCTTCGCAACGTTGGGGTAAAGCTGCTGGATGCCAAAGGGAAGACTTTGTTTTCTGACTTTGGAGAATTGCTGTTTACGCATTTCGGTGTATCCGGACCGACTGTGCTCAGCGCAAGTGCTCACCTGAAAGGGGAAGGGTGTCGCCTGCTGATTGATCTGAAGCCTGCATTGGAAGAAGGAAAGCTGAATGACCGAATTCTGCGGGATTTACAGATGTACCGAAACCGCAGCATGGAAAATGCCCTAACCGACCTCTTGCCTCGTTCTATGATCCCGGTTATTCTTGATAAGGCGGGGATTGATCCGGAGCTTCAGGCGAATTCTTTGAATAAACAGCAACGACGTGCTTTGGTGGAACTCTTGAAAGCGTATCCTGTTAGTATACTTGGAAAACGGCCGGTTTCTGAGGCGATTATCACATCCGGCGGCATTAAAATATCCGAAATCGACCCCAAAACGATGGAATCGAAATTGGTTGGTGGTCTGTATTTCGCAGGAGAGATTATCGATTGCGATGCCTATACCGGAGGGTTTAACCTGCAAATTGCATGGGCGACCGGGTTTGCTGCCGCGGTGGCTGTTTGTGAAAAAACCACCATTGACAAATAGCCGCTGATGTAATAAAATACAGAAAGCATATTTCAAGAAACCTATGGAGGGATCGACTATGTACGAAAAACTGGCAGCCTATGCAGCTAAGCAGCTTGAGATTGACATTTCCGAAATCAGACCGGACAGCACCTTTGAGAGCTTAGGTATTGATTCTCTGGACATCGTTGAGATGGTGATGGATTTGGAGAGCGAGCTGGGCATCGAGCTGGAGATGGAAAATGAGAAGATTACCACTTTCCAGGAGCTTGCCGATTTCATCGACAGTAAGATCAACTAAGCATTCAATAGAATAAATCTTGTTACAGCAGACCGGCTTGTAACAAGGTCGCACTAGTCGGGGAGATAGCGGTGCCCTATTACCTGCAATCCGCTACAGCAGGGATGAATTCCCACACCCGGGCTTGTCTGAGTGCCGTCTGGACTGCGTAAGTGGCGTTGACGGAACGGTCTTGCGCAACGGGAACCCGTGAACCATGTCAGGTGGGGAACCAAGCAGCATTAAGCGGATCTTTTCGTGTGCCGCGAGGTTGCCGTTCCTGAGTCGGCTGCGTGGATACCGGGCGTTCAGCAAGTTCAAATGTGGGTGTGCGATCTTGTTATGAGCCGGTCTGATTATTTCTTATTACGGAGGGCATTATGTCAGCATATCAGGCATTATATCGTAAATATCGCCCTCAGACCTTTGACGATGTGTCCGGTCAGATGGCGGTCACGCAAACCTTAAAGACCCAGCTTCAGACCGGGCATTTAAGTCATGCGTATCTGTTCACAGGCTCACGTGGTACCGGCAAAACAAGCTGTGCCAAAATACTGGCAAAGGCGGTGAACTGTGAGAATCTGATCGATGGTAATCCTTGTAACACCTGCACCGCTTGTCGGGCAATTGATTCAGGCTCCTGCATGGATGTTCTGGAAATCGATGCGGCATCGAACAACGGTGTGGATAATGTTCGTGACCTTCGGGATGATGCTGTATATACCCCCTCGCAGGTGAGGATGCGTGTGTATATCATTGATGAGGTTCATATGCTCTCGATATCGGCATTCAATGCGTTGCTCAAGATTATCGAAGAACCTCCGGAGCATCTGATGTTCATTCTGGCGACTACGGAGTTGCATAAAGTACCGGCTACGATTCTCTCCCGGTGTCAGCGTTTTTCTTTCCGCAGAATCAGCCAGGAGGATATTGCTGCCCGACTGCAGTATGTGGCTTATCAGGAAAACATCGATTTGGATGACGGGGCTGCCCGTGTTCTTGCACGGCTTGCCGACGGTGGTATGCGAGATGGCCTGAGCCTGCTGGATCAGTGTGCCTCCGCAACTACGGGAGAGCTGACTGCAGAGCGGATTTATGCCTGTCTGGGAATTGCCGGAGAGCAAACCTGCGCAGAAATGATGGGCTACATTGCTGATCATAATTCGGCAAAAGCGCTGGCATTGTTCGATCGCCTTTATGCAGATGGTAAAGACCTTGGTGCTATGCTGGACGAGCTGTGCTGCCTGACCCGTGATTTGATGGTACTCAAAACTGCGGGAAGTTCAGGATTAACTATGCTTTCCGGTGTGGCAGCGGACGAAGACGCAAAGGCATTGGCGAGTCGCTTTTCCGATGGCGAACTGATGCGGATCATGACCTGCCTTCAGCAGACTGTCAGCGGCTTTACCCGTAGTGCCAGTCGGCGCATGGATGCAGAGCTTTGCATTTTGACGCTATGCCAGCCGGAATTGAGTCTGGATGCCCAAAGCCTGAATGCCCGGATTTCCCGAATTGAGGAGAAAATCAAAACCGGAAGCTTTACTGTCATGGCGACTGAAGCACCCCCTGCGGCGCAGCCAAAATCTCCGGATCCTCCGCCGGCGGAGGATCCGGTTACCCCGACAGAGGAACCGCCTGCGGCTACTGTTCAGGACCAGGCGCCTGTGGGGTTCTGGGTTGATCTGGTCGGAGCGATTAAAGGTGAATTGAAAGCACCTCTGTCCGGGTTCTTTGCACCAACCCCGAATGCACCGGTTCAGGGCATTGTGCAGGGGAACGAACTGATTTTGCTCTGTGCCAATGCTTTTACGCTGGAAATGGTCAATAAGCCGGCGGTTCTGGAGTTGGCGGCACGGAAGGCATCCGCCCTTCTGGAGCGTCCGATTACTGCAAGAGCGGTGGATAAAAACGCGGTACCGAAAAAGAACGGTAAAATGGAACACTTACTCAACTTCGGAAGAGCACATTCCGATGTTGTCAAGATTAATAACACTTAAGATTGGAGAGTTTCAGTTATGGCGAAAGGTGGATTTCGTGGTATGCCCGGTGGCATGGGTGGCATGAGCCAGGCACAGATGATGAAGCAGGCGCAGAAGATGCAGCAGGAGCTGCTTCGGATGCAGGAAGAGCAGGAAACCAAGACCTATACCGCCAGTGCTGGCGGCGGCATGGTTAGTGCTACCGTCAATGGTAAGCACGAGGTGGTGGCAATCAGCATCAATCCCGAGGCGGTGGATCCCGATGATGTGGAAATGCTGCAGGACATGGTAATTGCCGCTGTGAATGAAGCCATGCGTACCGCAGATGCGGAAGCAGCACAGAATATGTCCCGACTTACCGGGGGCATGAATCTGGGCGGTCTGTTCTAAGGGGGAGCTATGCAGTATTTTCCTGCAGCATTGCAGAATTTGGCGGATCAGTTTGCCAGACTTCCCGGCATAGGCGGCAAGACTGCTCAGCGACTTGCTTTTCATGTGCTGAGCTTGCCTTTGGGAGAGGCAGAGGCTTTTGCAGAGGCAATTTTGGATGCTAAGAGGACAGTGCACACTTGTCCGGTATGTCAGAACCTGACCGATCAGGAGTTGTGTTCCATTTGCAGTGATACCAGCCGGGATCATTCCCAGATTTGTGTGGTGGCAGAGCCCAGAGATGTTATAGCTATGGAGCGCAGCCGGGAGTTCCGGGGCGTGTACCATGTGCTTCATGGAGTGATTTCTCCGTTGAACCATGTCACTCAGGACGATATCAAGGTTCGGGAGCTGCTGCAACGGGTGGCATCCAACCGGGTGGAGGAGGTCATTATGGCAACGAACCCGGATACTGAGGGGGAAGCAACGGCGATGTACATTTCCCGTCTCCTTCGCCCCATGGAAATCAAGGTCACCCGACTTGCCTACGGTGTCCCCGTAGGAAGTCAGTTGGAATATGCCGACGAGGTTACTCTTTCACGCGCCCTTGAGGGAAGACATGAGATTTGAATTAAAGCTCCTGCTGCCGGTTTTTGGCAGCAGGAGCTTTTTGCAGTGTAAGTGGATTATAGCTTCGAGTAAGTTTTGTCCAGAAAACGCTGAGAGGTGACGATGCAGCGCTTGTGAGTGCCTTCGCCGATTTTTCCGACCTCGTCATAGGCAGTTACCCGGAAGGTGATTACCTTTCCGTCAACTTCGATGACTTCCGCTTCCGCACGGACTTCCAGACCAACGGGAGTCGCAGAAAGATGCCGGATGTTCATCTCAATGCCGACTGTGGTGGTATCCCCGGACAATGCACTTTCAATGGCATCGCAGGCAGCACCTTCCATCAGTGCAACCATGCAGGGGGTGGCATAAACCAGCAGACTGCCGGAGCCAACCTCAGCAGCGGTATCTTCCCGTTCAACAACGGTGCTGATTTCCGCTTTCATACCAACGGTGATTTCCATATTCATTCCTCCTGTTTGGATTTTTCTACACTATAGCCCAAAGGGACGATTCTGTCAATAAAGGTATTGAAATTTTGATGTAGGTGATTTATAATAGATACAATTTTATCGAAAGAGGTGTTTTGTTGTGAAGGTTTACGACAAGATTAATCTTACCATGCTTTGCGATTTCTATGAACTGACCATGGCGCATGGCTATTTTGAAAAGGGCTATAAGGATAGAATGACGTACTTTGACTTGTTCTATCGCCGTTGTCCGGATGGTGGTGGATTTGCCATTGCTGCCGGATTGGAGCAGGTGATTGAGTATATTCAGGAGCTGCGCTTTGAGCCGGAGGATATTGAATATCTCCGTGGCCGTAAGCTGTTCAGCGAGGAATTCCTCTCCTATCTTGCGGAGTTTAAGTTCACCGGTGATATCTGGGCAGTCCCCGAGGGAACTCCCGTGTTTCCGAAGGAGCCGATTATTACGGTTCGTGCGCCTGCCATTCAGGCACAGTTGATTGAAACATTCCTGCTGCTCTCTGTTAACCACCAGAGTCTGATTGCAACCAAGGCAAACCGGGTCGTTCGTGCAGCCCAGGGTCGGACAGTTTTGGAGTTCGGTTCCCGCCGGGCGCAGGGTGCGGATGCCGCCATTCTGGGTGCCAGAGCTGCCTACATCGGTGGCTGTAACGGCACAGCATGCACGATTTCCGATCAGCTTTTCGGTGTCCATGCCGGTGGCACTATGGCACACGCTTGGGTGCAGATGTTCGACAGTGAGTATGAGGCGTTCAAGGCTTACTGCCAGATGTATCCCCATAATGCCACGTTGCTGGTAGATACCTATAACACCCTGAAATCCGGTGTGCCCAACGCAATCCGTGTATTCAATGAAGTCTTGAAACCTATGGGCATCACCAAATGCGGAATTCGTCTTGATTCCGGAGATATGGCATACCTGAGCCAGAAGGCACGGAAAATGTTGGATGATGCCGGCTGGACTGAATGTGAGATTTCTGTATCCAATTCTCTGGATGAATATATTATTCAGGACCTTCTCCGTCAGGGAGCAAAAATTGATATGTTCGGTGTGGGTGAGCGACTGATTACTGCCCGCTCTGAACCCGTATTCGGTGGTGTGTACAAGCTGACTGCTGTAGAGCAGGAGGATGGCACGATTGTTCCCAAAATCAAAATCTCCGAGAATACCGGAAAGATTACCAACCCCCACTACAAGCGGCTGTACCGTTTCTTTGGCAATGACACCGGCAAGGCGATTGCGGACTATCTGTGTGTTTACGACGAAGAAGTGGACGATAGCGGCGATATGATGATTTTTGACCCTGAAGCTACATGGAAGACCAAGCGCGTGTATGATTTTACTGCCAAAGAATTGCAGGTGCCGATTTTCATCAATGGCGAATTGGTATATGAATGCCCCAAACTGGAGGAAGTCCGCCGTTACTGTCTGGAGCAGGTGGATACCCTTTGGGATGAGGTTAAGCGGTTTGACAATCCTCACAGCTATTACGTTGACCTTTCTCAGAAACTGTGGGATATCAAGTATAATCTGCTGAAGGACAACGGCAGCTATGGCTCGTAATTCTGCCCGGAATGTTGCGTTGGGGGGAGTGACCGCAGCCCTTGCGGTGGTTATTATGTGCCTTGGCGGTATCATTCCTGTGGCGACTTATGTTTGTCCGATGCTTTGTGCTGTGTTGCTGGCAACTGTGCTGCCTGCAATTAAGGCGAGACTGGCATGGGCTTGGTATGGCGCAGTGGCGCTGTTGTCACTGCTGCTGGCACCGGATAAGGAAGCGGCTGCGGTGTTTGTGTTTCTTGGGTACTATCCGATTATCAAACCATGGCTGGATCGATGCAGATTGTCGATTCTTTGGAAGCTGTTGCTGTTTAATACTGCGATTTTCCTGATGTATGGACTCCTGATCTATGTGCTCGGGATTGACAGTATTACTGCGGAATTTCAGGAATTGGGTGTGGTTCTCAGCGGGGTAACGCTGATTCTTGGAAATGTGGTATTGTTTTTAATGGATTTCCTTCTGACCCGAATGGCGAAGCGGAAAAAGAGACGATGAATATGTGGAAGCTGTATATGTTAAGATGTGGGGATGGCAGCCTTTACACCGGCATAACTGTGGATGTTCCGGCTCGTCTGGAGCAGCACCGTCAGGGAAAGGGAGCTAAATACACCCGTGGACGTGGGCCTTTGGAATTGGTTTACGAGGAAGTGTGTGAATCCCATTCGCAGGCCCTGAAACGGGAGTTTGAAGTGAAGTCATATCCCCGGAATAAAAAGCTGGAAATGTTACAAAGCCATGAAGGAGAGATATTGTGAAGTATTTTTGGGAAACAACGGATACCATACCTGATGGCTTTGGCTTTTCCCATTATGACGGCTTGCATTTGATTTGGCTGGCTGCTTTTGTTATGCTGACGCTGGCTTGCTGTATTGCTTACAGAAAAATGGCGGAGAACCACCGGAAACTTTGGAGATGGATTGTAGCAGGACTGCTGCTGTGTGATGAACTGTTTAAGGTGATTCCTATGGTGATCCAGGGGTATTTCCGACCGGATTATTTGCCGCTGCATTTGTGTAGTGTGAATATCTTTTTGATTGCGTTCCACGCATGGAAGCCCACGAAGACGGTCGGTAATTTCTTGTATACTGTGTGTATTCCCGGCGCTGTTGCGGCATTGCTGTTTCCTACATGGACATCCCTCCCTGCGGCGAATTATATGCTGATCCATAGTTTTACAGTGCATTTGATTTTGGCAATGTATCCCATTGTTCTGACTGTGGGAGGAGACATTCGCCCGAATATTCGGGAACTCCCTAAGACGATGGCGCTGCTGGTGGCGTTGGGGTTGATTGCGCTGGTGGCAAATCTACTGTTGGATACCAACTTTATGTTCCTGATGAGTGCAGATCCCGGCAATCCGCTTTATTTGTTTGAAGAGCTCTGGGGTTCCCATCTGCTTGGTTATCCGGTGCTTGTTACTGCGGTTATCCTGGTGATGCATACTCCTTGGTTGATTATCAATAAAAGAAAGAATAAAGTAACTGTATAAAAAATTCCCCCGGATACTTTCCCAATGTCATTAAGTTAGTGGCATAGCCCGGATGGTAATCAAAAGCAAAATGAGAGTATCCAAGACATTAAACTGTGGTTCTATGTCAATAGTTGGGGTAGAGCCAAAATAGAATAACTTTTAGATCGGGGCTGTATAATAAGTCCCAAAATAAAAGCGGTGAGCTTCGGAAATGAGGCTCACCGTCTTTTTATGCTCTATTTTGTCGCTGTGGATAACCTGTAGAGCAAAATTGAGCGCACGAACTACACCTTCTCAAAATCA
>JAFULI010000077.1 GCA_017473455.1 Oscillospiraceae bacterium | reverse complement strand
GGCTCGGTCGGTTTCTTTCCCCTTCTGCCCCGGTACAAAACCGCCCTCCCCTAAGTACCCCTCCCGGCACGCTGCGCGTTGTCGTCACAGTGAGGTAGTTGTTTTTTACGTTGACACAGATTATGCAGTAGTATGCTGTGATATCTAAAACTTTGCACCGATAAATTGTTGTTTACGCTTTTATGTACTATTTTCCTGACACCCCGTAGGGAACGGCCTATGTGCCGTTCCGGAAGGTGCGGGTGATAGAAACTTGGCTCTCCCTTTGGGAGAGCTGGCACGCCGTAAGGCGTGACTGAGAGGGCAACCAGAAAAATGCTAGAATTCTTCTGGTTTTCAGGAAAATGTGTCGTTATCGCCTGCGGCGATGTGATTTTCTTAAAGAAAATCACGATGCCCTCTCCGCCCCCTTCGGGGGCACCTCTCCCATAGGGAGAGGCAAGTGACATATGCGTAATTGAACTTCAAACAACAATTTTCACTGCATTTATACGGCATGACGAAGGGAGTGTTGCAAAATAACTGCAAAAATCCAGCCGCAGGGATATTTTTAGTGCATTTGGCAAAAGTGTTCATTCTTTTTTGTACACATTTACTCAGCTGCAGGATGCCACCGTCACCGGGAGCAAGCCGAAGGTATTATAAAAAAGTACCCGAAGACCATTGCGGATCCCCGGGTACAGATGAAGGGTTATTTGAAGTAGTTATACAGACCTGCCGCAAACACAATCAGAATAATGGCAGGCAAGATCCAAGTCATGTAAAACCGCAGCCAGCGGGGGAATTTCAGACCCTTACCGGTGTTGGCTTCTGCCAGGAAATTGTTCCAGCCCCAGCCGTGGCGGTTGACGCAGAAAATCACAAAGACCAAGCTGCCCAGCGGAATCAGAATGTTGTTTACCAGAAAGTCTTCCAAATCCATAATGGAGCTGCCCTCGCCGAAGGGCTGGAAGCTGCTGAGCACGTTGAAGCCCAGCACGCAGGGCATACTCAGTACCATCATGCCAATGCCAACAATCAGGCAGGTCTTTCTGCGGCTGAAGTCGGTGATGTCCCGAAGGCAGGCGACAATGTTTTCAAACACCGCAAACACCGTGGACAGCGCGGCGAAGGACATAAACACAAAGAACAGACTGCCCCAAAGCCGTCCGCCGGGGAGGTGGTTGAAGATGTTGGGCAAAGTCTCAAAAATCAGGCTGGGGCCGCTGTCTGCCTCAACACCAAAGGCGGAGCAGGCAGGGAAGATAATCAGACCGGCGGTGAATGCCACAAAGGTATCCAGAATGCCTACGTTTACCGCCTCACCCAGAAGGCTGCGGTCTTTGCCCAGATAGCTTCCGAAAATCGCCATGGAGCCAATGCCAAGACTCAGGGTAAAGAAGGACTGGTTCATGGCGGCAACCACTACGTTGATCACACCGGCTTCGGTGAAATGCTGCCAGTTGGGGAGCAGATAGAATTTCAGACCTTCCCAGGCACCCTCCAGGGTACAGCTATACACCGCCAGTACCACCAGCAAAACAAGCAGAGCAATCATCATCCACTTGGTGATGCGCTCCAGACCCTTTTGCAGACTGAAGGAGCAGACAATGGCACCCAGTGCCACCACCAGCAGGGTGTAGAAGGTCAGACTGCCGGTGTTGCCCAGCATCTCCGGAAACTTTGCGGAAATACCAGCGGCATCCAGACCCACAAACTCACCTGCGGCGGACTTGACGAAGTATTGCACCATCCAGCCGGTGATGCAGGTGTAGCACATCATTAAGATTACGTTACCTGCCAGTGCCACATAGCCGTGGAGATGCCACTTACTGCCCTTGCTTTGGAGCTGCTGATACATTCTTGCAGGGCTTTTCTGACTGGCACGACCCATGGCGAACTCCATGGTCATAATGGGCATTCCCAGACAAATCAGAAAGAACAGATAAATCAGCACAAAAATCGCACCGCCATTTTGACCGGTGACGTAAGGAAATTTCCACACGTTGCCGATACCAATGGCACAGCCGGCACTGAGCAAAATAAAGCCCAACCGGCTTCCGAGACGTTCACGTTGCATAAAATAATCATCCTTAAACAACAAAATAACCCCGATATTATATCGGAATACCCTGCAAAAAGTCAACCCTTGCGGTATATTTTTCAGCAACCTAGAAGAACCTGCCAAAACAGAAAGAATACAACAAAGAAGTTTACACGGACGGATGATATTAATGTTTACATTCCTCTTGAATACTAATAAGAATATGATATAATAATTAGGAAAATCGGTACGAATTCTCAATTTTCAGGAGGGATTCATGTGAAATTATTGTGTAAGCGGATACTGTCCGGATTGTTGGCGCTGGCTTTGGTGCTGGGACTGGGACTGAGCGGCGTTTCCCTGCAGGCAAATGCCACTGCCCTTTCTCCGAAAAACGCAAATGCGGCATACGGCAAGAGCGTTGCCTTCTATTGCGGCGGTGAGGTCGCCGCGGACAGCAATTATGGCATCGATGCCATCAAGGCAGGCTTAAGTGTCCTGACCGACGGTGTCAACGATTCTCCTAACTGGTGGGTCAACAACGGCAACCCCTACGTTGCACTGAAGCAGAGCGTGGTCACGGGGCCGTATGTGTTCTCCGTGGATTTGGGGGAGAATTACGTTACCGAGCAAATCTCTGTTTACAGCTACGGCAGACCGGACTGGAGTGTCTATCCGGCAGAGGCTGTGACTTTCACCGTTTCCTCTGACGGCAGTACATGGGAAAGCCTTGGCACCGTCAGCTTGGCGGATGCTGTAATCAATACCGTGGAAGACCCCCGTTACGAAGGCTCTGCCGTGGATATCTATGAATTTGCCCTTTCCGTGAAAGCCACCGGGCGGTATGTCCGGGTCAGCGTGGATGCCAATGCTTCCGGGCTGGTAGGTCTGGGTGAAATCGAGGTCTATGGCAGCAAAGCCCCGACTTTGATTACGCAGGGGGCTGCCGTTACTTATTTCGGCTTCGGCTCGGAAAGCGGCTCCGATGCCAACTGGGGCTCTGCCGCGGTCAATGCCGGTCTGAGCGTTCTGACCGATGGTGTTGGCAATTCCCCCAACTGGTGGGTCAATAACGGCAATCCCAACATTGGCTTGAAGAGCAGCGTGCTGGCAGGGGATTACGTTTTTAATCTGGATATCGGTGTTCAGAGCAGCGTCAGCCGCATCAGCACCTACTTCTACAGCCGTACCGCATGGGGCGTGGATGCGCCGGACAGCGTTACTTACAGCATTTCCACCGACGGTATCAAGTGGACGCAGGTGGGCAGCGTGAGCAAGACCTCCGCCACAATCACCACCTTGACCGATGACCGGAATCCTACCGATCAGGCGCCTTCCATCTATACCTTCACTTTGCTGATGGATGCTCAGGATGCCCGGTATGTGAAGGTGACGTTTGGCAGTAATTCTCTGGGTGTGATTGGACTGCAGGAGATTCAGGCATACGGTGTGAAGAAAACCATCACCAATCTGGCGCTGGGCAAAATGGCTTCCACCGGCAACTATACCTACCAAATTACCGGCGGCGGTACCGGCTATGAATCCACCGGCACCACCGACGCAAACGGTAACCGTTACACCGTTACGGATGTGGAAAATGCCTCCGCTTCCCGGCTGACCGACGGCACCGTCATCAACGGCGCTGCTGTGACCTATCCCTCCAATTGGTCTTCTCAGACATGGAACAGCTCCGGCACCGTTATGAGCAAATACCTCCAGATTTACCGCAACGATTCCCGTATTATCACCTTGGATTTGGGTACGGTGCGGAATATCACCGGTATCCGGATGCACTTTGCCGCGCTGGAAAGCATGGGCTTTTATATGCCTACCAATGTAACCTACTATCTGTCCGCTGATGGAGAGAATTACTACGAGGTTGCGGACGTGTGGAATTATCAATCCACTTCCGACAGCAACGACAGCAATATCTCCTGCCCCGGAACACCTCCCCGACACGTTTGGTATCCTGCCAGCGGCATCAACTACAATGCCCGGTATGTGAAAATCATTTTCCCGGTAAACGTCTACATCCTCACCGATGAGCTGCAGGTGTTTGGCTGCGAGGCTCTGAGCACTTCGGCAGCTTCTCTGGAAAGCTGCGAAAAGTACGATCCGCTGGAAAAATACGTGGGTCACTTCGCCAATTCCGTCCAGACCGGCGGTGTTCGGAATGAATTTATGTCCTATGCCGGATGGTATATCAATTCTGACGGCAGCGAGGTCTTTAACACCTATAAGACGGTTAACCAGCATATGCCCTCCATTGCCTATATCGATGCCAACGGCGTTCCGCAGGACTGGCTGTTTGACGATGTCACCTTTATGGGTCACTACTATACCGCCAAGGGAACGTTCAACTCCTATAAAGCAGGCTATACCTCCGGTAAATACTATGCTAAGCAGGATGACTGGTATCAGTGGCTGTGCTATGCCTTCGGCAAGGATGTCAACGGCAACGATTTGAGCTATGACGGCGAAAGTGTCATCAATCTGGAGGCACTGAAGGAAGCCGCCCGTATCGCAAAAGAAACCCTGAATGACCCGGATTATAAGGTCGGTGTGAAACTGGTGCTCTACCCTGCGGTGGAATATCAGGAAGACTGGGGCTATATTGACGGCGAACACATCGATTTCACCATCGATGGCTGCGGCTCTCAGGAAAAAGCCCTCCAAAACCGTGCCAAGGCATATCAGTGGTACGTCGACCAGGCAGTGGCCATGTGGGAAAATGCCGGCTTCGAGCATCTGGAGCTGACGGGCTTCTACTACTATGAAGAAACCATCCACGAGTCCACCGACCGTATTGCCAAGGCAGCAACCCAGGAGCTGACCAAAATCATCCATTCCCATGCCACTCCCTCCACCAATACCAAGCCTGCTTTTGACAGTCGGGTTGGCGGTCACCTGTATATCTATCAGCTTCCCTTCTACCAGTCCGAGGGCTACTGGAACTGGTCAGAGTATGGTTTCGACTATGCTCTGATGCAGCCCAACTATTCCTTCTACGATATGTACACCCTGACCCAGCTCAAGGAGTGTGCAGACCTGTGTACCTACTACGGTCTGGGTATGCAGATGGAATTTGGCGGCACCGCCAGTACCACCTACCACCAGAAGTTCGAGGATTACCTGAACTACGGCAAGGAGTATGGCTATCAGAGCGCGGTGGTGTCCTGGTACATGAGCACCTGGGGCTGCTATTCCATGGCTTATAACAATAACGGAACCCGGTATCTGTACGATATGGTGTACGAATTTGTTCAGGGTCAGACCATTCCCACCTGCCAGCATCCGGAGCATAATACTGCCGGCCGCTGTACCACCTGCGCGGAGGACGTGGGGCATACCATGGAGGACGGTGTTTGCACCGGCTGTGGCAAGGAATGCGGTCATAGCTATCGGGAGGAAGTCATTACCGCTCCCGACTGTGAAACCGATGGTGTTGTGGTGTATACCTGCTCTGAGTGCGGAGATTCCTACACGCAGACCACCACCGCTTCCGGTCACAGCTACGCAGACGGCAAGTGTACCGCCTGCGGTAAGGCAGACCCGAATGCCATTACCGTTCCTACCCTCACCGCCAAGAACATCTCCCTGAGCTTTGAGGATGAGATTCTGGTCAACGTCTACTTCACCGCTGCCGATACCGCCGACGTGAAGAACTATGGCTTGCTGCTGTTCAGCGAGAAGGTTGCAAACCCCACCTTCGATACCGCCATTGCCTATACCGAGGGTTGGTATGAAAGCAATGGCTATCTGGGTGTTACCACTCCCGGTATTGCCGCCAAGAACATGGGCGACACTCTGTACTTCGCAGTGTATGCTGTTCTGGCTGACGGCTCTTACGCCTACACCAAGACCTACTCTTACGCTCCCACCACCTAT
>JAFULI010000076.1 GCA_017473455.1 Oscillospiraceae bacterium | reverse complement strand
TCCACCAGCACCGGGCCGGGTCTGCCGGAGGCTGCCAACTGGAATGCCTCACGGATGGTATCCGCCAAATCCTCAATGGCGCCGACGAAATAGTTATGCTTGGTAATGGGCAGGGTGATACCGGTGATATCAATCTCCTGAAAACCATCGGTACCGATGACGCTGTTTGGCACGTTGCCGGTAATGGCAACCAGAGGGATGCTGTCCAGATAGGCAGTGGCAATGCCGGTGACCAGATTGGTAGCACCCGGTCCGGAGGTGGCAATGCACACACCCACCTTACCGGTGGCACGGGCATAACCGTCGGCGGCATGGGATGCGCCCTGCTCGTGGGCAGTCAAAACGTGCTTCAGTTCGTCCTGGTATTTGTAAAGGGAATCGTAAATGTTGATGACCTGACCGCCGGGGTAGCCGAAAACCACATCCACCCCCTGCTCAATCAGGGTACGCACGATAATATCAGAACCGGAAAGCAGCATAAGATCATCCTTTCTTCAGATTTTCGATAATCAGTCTTCCCATCTCCCGGCAGCCTACCTTAGTAATATTTTCACCGGAGGCAATGTCGCCGGTACGGTAGCCTGCGGAAAGAACATCGGAAACCGCCTGCTCAATGCAATCCGCTTCCGCCGGCATATCAAAGCTGAAGCGGAGCATCATGGCAGCGGAAAGAATCGTGCCGATGGGGTTGGCGATATCCTGACCGGCAATGTCAGGCGCGGAGCCGTGGATCGGCTCGTAAAGTCCGCAGGTGGTAGCGCCCAGACTGGAGGAGGGAATCATGCCGATGGAGCCGGTAATCATGGAGGCTTCGTCGGAGAGGATGTCGCCGAACATATTCTCCGTAACGATTACATCGAACTGGGCAGGATTTTTTACAATCTGCATGGCGCAGTTGTCCACCAGCATATGGCTCAGTTCCACGTCGGGATACTCAGGAGCCAGACGTTCCATGGTCTTCTTCCAAAGACGGGAGGAGTCCAGAACGTTGGATTTTTCTACAGAACAGAGACGCTTTCCCCGCTTTTGGGCGGTTTCAAAGCCGATTCTGCCAATTCTTTCGATTTCGGTTTCGCTGTAGCGAAGCTCGTCGATGGCGACGGCTTCGTCTCCTTCGGTGACGGTTTCGTGCTTACCGAAGTAGATGCCGCCAATCAGCTCACGGACGATGATAAAATCAATTCCCTGATCCACAATGGACTTTTTCAGAGGGGAGGCATCCGCAAGCTGCTGCCAGATTTTTGCCGGGCGGTTATTGCTGTAGACACCCATGCCGGCACGCAGCCGCAGCAGACCCTTCTCGGGGCGCATAGCGCCGGGAACATCGTTCCACTTAGGGCCGCCTACCGCACCCAGCAGGACACTGTCGGAAGCGGTGCATTTATCCAGCTCGGACTGGGGCAGAGGGTCACCGTACTTGTCGATGGCGCAGCCGCCCATATCCACGTCGGTATAGGTAAAGCTGTGGCCGTACAGTTCGCCGATTTTATCCAGCACCAGCAGTGCCTGATTGACAATCTCCGGGCCGATTCCGTCGCCACGGATGACCGCGATATTCTTATTCATGGCTTACTCCTCCTTCAAAGATGCCAGCAAGCCACCCTTTTGGATGATGTTCTGGATGAATGCCGGGAAGGGTTCTGCCTGCCAGGTCTGTCCGGTGGTGATATCGGTAATCACACCGGTATCAAAGTCCACGCTGACCTCGTCGCCGGCGGCGATTGCCTCTGCCGCCTCCTCGCATTCCAGGATGGGCAAGCCGATATTGATGGCATTGCGGTAGAAAATGCGGGCAAAGCTCTTGGCAATGACACAGCCCGTGCCGCAGGTCTTGATGACCAGCGGGGCATGCTCACGGGAAGAGCCGCAGCCGAAATTCCATCCGGCTACCATCACGTCACCGGGCTTGACCCGGCTGACAAATTCGGTGTCGATATCCTCCATGCAGTGCTTTGCCAGCTCCTGAGCGTTGGAGGTATTGAGATAACGGGCAGGGATGATGACATCCGTATCTACGTTATCGGGATATTTGAAAACAAGTCCCTGAGTCTTCATGCCTGTGCCTCCTTGGGTTCGGTGATGTAGCCGGTGAGGGCGCTGACAGCGGCGGTGGTGGGAGAGCAGAGGTACACTTCGCTGTCCACATGGCCCATCCGTCCTACGAAATTACGGTTGGTGGTGGCAAGGCACCGCTCCCCTGCCGCAAGGATACCCATATAGCCGCCCAGACAAGGGCCGCAGGTGGGAGTGGATACGATGGCACCGGCATCGATAAAGGCGGTTACATAGCCCTTCTCCACACAGTCTCTGTAAATCTGCATGGTACCGGGGATGATGATACAGCGGATACCGGGGGCAACCTTGTTGCCCTTGAGAATACGGTAGGCTGCTTCCATATCCTCCATCCGTCCGTTGGTGCAGGAGCCGATGACCACCTGGTCAATCTTGATATTCTCCAGCTCCGCGGCAGGATGGGTGTTTTCCGGCAGATGGGGGCAGGCAACGGTGGGAACGATTTTGCTCAGGTCGATGGTGATGGTCTTTTCATACACCGCGTCCTCGTCCGCCTCGTAAACCACGGGGGTACGCTCACAGCGGCCTTCCATGTAGCGGCGGGTCACATCGTCCACGGGGAAAATGCCGTTTTTCGCACCGGCTTCAATTGCCATATTGCAGATACACAGACGGTCATCCATGGACAAGGTGGCAACACCTTCGCCGGTGAATTCCATGCTCTTATACAGAGCGCCGTCCACACCGATCATACCGATGATGGTCAAAATCACGTCCTTGCCGCTGCACCGGGGGCTGAGCTTTCCGGTCAGCTCGAAGCGGATGGCAGAGGGTACTTTGAACCATGCCGTACCGGTCGCCATACCGGCAGCCATGTCCGTAGAGCCTACACCGGTGGAGAAAGCGCCCAGAGCGCCGTAGGTGCAGGTATGGCTGTCCGCACCGATGATGCAGTCACCGGCGGTCACCACACCCTGCTCGGGAAGCAGGGCATGCTCAATGCCCATCTTGCCCACGTCGTAGAAGTGGCTGACACAGTGCTGACAGGCAAATTCCCGGCACTGCTTACTCTGCTCGGCTGCCTTGATATCCTTGTTGGGGACGAAGTGATCCAGCACGATCGCCACCCGGTCTTTATCGAAAACGCTGTCGAAGCCTGCCTTTTTGAACTCGTTCACCGCCACGGGGGTGGTGATATCGTTGCCCAGAACAATGTCCAGCTTCGCCCGGATCAACTGTCCGGCATTGACACTCTCAAGCCCTGCGTGGGCAGCGAGAATCTTCTGAGTCATGGTCATTCCCATGGGAAATCCCTCCTTAACGGGTAATCATATTGTTGTAAGCGCTGATCAGAGCATTGATACTGGCACGGATGATATCCGTGCTGGTGCCGGCACCCCAGCTTACATTGCCGCCACGGTCTTCAAGACCGATATAGGCAGCGGCGGTAGAGCCGGAGCATTCTCCCTGCATACTGTGCTCGGTGTAATCCCGGAGCTTGTAGGCATCTCCGGTGAAGGACTTCAGGGCATTGCTCACCGCATCCAGAGAACCGTTGCCGGTGGTGTTGACGGTCTTCTTGACTCTGCCCCGATGGAAGGTCACAAAGGCTTCCACATGGTCATCATGCTGAATAAAGCGCATATTGGTAATGGAAATAGGGGCTTTGACATTGAGATACTTGCTCTGGAAGACATCCAGAATATCCTCGCTCTTGAGTTCCCGGTGCTCGTGGTCGGAAACACTCTTGCAGGTGTAGCTGAAATGCTCCCGCATCTTCGGAGGCAGGCTGTAGCCGTGTGCCTGCTCCAGCAGGTAGCCAATGCCGCCCTTGCCGCTCTGGGAGTTGACACGGATGACATCAGCATCGTAGGTACGGCTGATGTCCTTGGGGTCGATGGGGATATACGGCACATCCCAGCGGTGCTGGTTCTTTTCCTCCCGCCACTTCATGCCCTTGGCAATGGCATCCTGATGGGAGCCGGAGAAGGCGGCAAAGACCAGAGCACCTGCATAGGGAGAACGCTCGTAAACGTGCATCCGGGTGCATTTTTCATAAGTTTCCACGATGGCAGGCATATTGGAGAAGTCCAGCATGGGGTCGACACCGTGGGAGTACATATTCATGGCAAGGGTGATGATATCCACATTGCCGGTACGCTCACCGTTGCCGAAGAGAGTACCTTCCACCCGGTCAGCACCGGCAAGCAGAGCAAGCTCCGTATCCGCCACACCCGTACCCCGGTCGTTGTGGGGGTGCAGGGAAACGGTGACGAACTCCCGGTACTTCAGGTTTTCACTCATGTATTCCACCTGACTGGCGTACACATGGGGCATACTCATCTCCACGGTCACCGGCAGGTTGATAATCACGTTATTGGTTGCGGAGGGTTCCAGAACATCCAGAACCGCATTGCAGACCTCCAGAGCGTATTCCGGCTCGGTGCCGGTGAAGCTCTCGGGAGAATACTCAAAGCGGAAATTCCCCTCATACTCCGCCGCCAGCCGCTTGACCAGCTTTGCACCCTCCACGGCAATCTGCTTGATTTCCTCTTTGGACTTGCGGAACACCTGCTCACGCTGGGCGACGGAGGTGGAATTATAAAAATGGATGATGGCATTGGGTGCGCCCTTGCAAGCCTCGAAGGTCTTGCGGATGATATGCTCACGGCACTGGGTCAGCACCTGAACGGTGACATCGGAGGGAATCATGTTCCCCTCGATAAGGGTACGCAGGAACTCATACTCCGTTTCGGAGGCGGCAGGGAAACCGACCTCGATCTCCTTGAAGCCAACCTTCAGAAGCAGCTTGTAAAACTCCAGCTTCTCGGGCAGACTCATGGGAATCACAAGACTCTGGTTTCCGTCCCGGAGGTCAACGCTGCACCACTGGGGAGCACGTTCCACATGGTCCTTCTGCACCCACTTGTAATGGGTACCGGGGGCAGGATAATAGCCAATACTGTATTTACTGGTATCCATTTGCGTTCCTCCTGATCAAATCTCGGCAATGGTGTCCACTTCCACCAGAACGTTCCTGGGAAGGGTCTTGACCGCCACGCAGGAACGGGCAGGCTTGCCGGTGAAATACTTGGCATAAACCGCATTGAATGCGGCAAAATCATTCATATCACTAAGGAAACACACGGTTTTTACCACTTTTTCCAGAGAAGAACCGGCGGCGGTGAGGACAGCGGAAATATTCTTGCACACCTGCTCGGTCTGCTCTTCGATGGTGACTGCCTCGATATTGCCGGTGGCAGGATCGATGGGAATCTGTCCGGAGGTGAACACCAGATTTCCTGCCACGATGGCTTGGCTGTAAGGGCCGATTGCCTCAGGTGCATCGGGGGTATAGATAGGCTTGCTCATAGCTGTGTCTCCTTATTACTCTACAATCTTGAAACCTTCATGACGAAGGGCTTTGCGAATTTCCTGCACATGGTCGTAATTCCGGGTCTCCATGTCAATTCGCAGGTAGCAGCCGTTGACGCTCTTGGTAACACCGCGCTCGTAATGAACACCGGTGACGTTGCCGCCGCAGTCAGCGATGACCCGGGAAACGTCCTTAAGCTGGCCGGGCTTATCCGCCAGCTCAATGAGCAGGGTGGAAATTCTGCCGGAGGTGAGAAGTCCGCGCTCGATGACACGGTTCAGGCTGGTAACGTCAATATTACCGCCGGACACCAGACTGACCACCTTCTTGCCCTGAATGGGGAACTTATTGAACATGGCAGCCGCCACGGATACGGCACCTGCGCCCTCGGCAATCATCTTCTGCTTTTCAATCAGCGCCAGAATGGCGGAGGCAATTTCATCTTCTGTGACAAGGGCGATATCGTCCACATACTGGTTGACCATCTCAAAGGTCAGCTCACCGGGCTGCTTGACGGCAATGCCGTCG
>JAFULI010000075.1 GCA_017473455.1 Oscillospiraceae bacterium | reverse complement strand
GTGACCGGGAACGCACTTGCCCAGCATGGTACGAACCACACCGGCAGTCTTCTGTGCAGCAGTCTTCTTACCGGCAGCCATGCACACAAAGGAACCGGGCTTCAGGTTCAGCTTGGCGATAAAGGCATTCTGGCAGTTCACCAGGAACTTGGAAATACCGCCGGTGAGCTGACCGTTCTCGTCCACCTTCACCCAGCAGACCTTGTTGCCGGTCTGGACTTCCACGTCCACCAGCAGCTTGTCGATCCACTTTCTTGCCTGATTGAAGTCGTCCACAGCCACAGCCTTGACGGTTGCGCCCTCGAAAGGCCCGAAGCCGCAGCCCTGCACCACAGCGGTGACGTCCTGCACTTCCAGATCGATACGCAGGTCGGGCTTGTCAGAGCCGTAGCGCTCCATGGCTTCGATGAAGGGAATGTGGCGGAAGGGAGCCTGAGAAACACGCTTGTACTTGCCGAACTTCTCAAACACCGGCACCAGCACGTCCTCCAGCGTGGACAGCACATCTGCCTGGGTGGCAAATGCCATTTCCATATCCATCTGGTAGAACTCACCGGGGGTACGGTCGGCACGGGCATCCTCGTCCCGGAAGCAGGGCGCAATCTGGAAGTAGCGGTCAAAGCCGGAGGTCATCAGAAGCTGCTTGAACTGCTGGGGAGCCTGAGGCAGAGCATAGAACTTGCCGGGGTGATTTCTGGCAGGTACCAGATAGTCCCGCGCGCCCTCGGGAGAGGAGGCGGTGAGGATGGGGGTGGTGATCTCCAAAAAGCCCTTTTCCGTCATCAGACGGCGCAGCTCTGCTACCACCTGACAGCGCAGGATGATATTCTGCTTCACAGCGGGGTTCCGCAGGTCAAGGTAGCGGTACTTCAGACGGGTATTCTCGTCGGCATCCCGGGACTTGTTGATTTCAAAGGGAAGCTGATTGTGACGGCACTTGCCCAAAATCTTAATATCCTGAGGCACGACTTCGATTTCACCGGTGGGGAGCTTGGGGTTCTTGCTCTCACGCTCACGGACAGTACCGGTGACGGAAATGGTGGATTCCTTGTTGATGCCCTTGATGATCGCCATCATCCCGGCAGTTTCCACCACCACCTGCGTGGTGCCGTAGTAATCCCGGAGTACCAGAAAAGCGAAATTCGCACCGACCTCCCGGACGTTTTCCAGCCAGCCAACGATGGTAACATCCTTGCCGGCATCGGCAAGCCGCAGCTCGCCGCAGTTATGAGTTCTGGATTGGAACATAGCAGTGATCCTCTCTTATATCTTGGATTTCATCCAAACATTATCGCATAAAGTCCTTTTGTTGTCAATAATCTGAACCGGAAAAAACCGCTGCAGCCCGATGGGGTGCAGCGGTTTATGAAAAATATTATCCGTTTCTTACCTGCATGAACAGCTCTTCCACCAGTCGGGTGATTTCCTCCGGCAGGTAGGCAAAGCTGGTGCCGTTGGCAAGAACTTCGTCGGCAGGGTAGGTTACCGGGTCGGAAGTGACCTCGCTGTCCATAAATTCCTTGGCAGCGGTCAGAGGTGTGCCGTAACCGATCCATTCCATGTTGCCGCCTGCAATCTCAGGCTCGCAAAGGAAATTGATGAAGGTTTCCGCCGCCTCTTTTTCCTGACAGCAATCCGGGATGCACATGGCATCGATAAACAGATTGAAGCCCTCCTGCTCCGGCAGGTAGAATTTCAAATCCGGATTGTTGCCCATCATGGTCAGGCAGTCGCCGGCATAATAGGGGGCAATCCAAGCCTCTCCATTTTCCATGGTGGCGAAAATCTCGTCCATGACGTAATTCTGCAGCAGGGGCTTCTGCTTCTTCAGCTCCTCGGCACACCGGCGAAGCTCTTCTTCGTCGGTGGTGTTCACATCGTAGCCCAGCTTGTACTGGGTGATGCCGAAGGCATCCCGGGAGTTGCCGAACATCAGAATTTTGCCGGAATACTTCTCGTTCCACAAAATGTCCCAGCCGGTGACATCCGCCTCATCCACATATTTGGAGTTGTACAGAATACCCACAGTACCCCAGGTATAGGGGACGGTGTACTTGTTCTCCGGGTCAAAGGCGGTGTTTTTGAAGTTTTCGTCAATATACTGGTAATTGGGAATGTTGCTGTAGTCCAGCTCCAGCAGCTTATCCTCTGCAATCAGACGGGCAATCATGTAGTCCGAAGGGATAATCACATCCACGGTAATACCGCCGTTTGCCAGCTTGGCGTACATGATTTCGTTGCTGTCGTAGGTGGAGTAGTTGACCTTAATGTTGGGGTAGGCTTCCTCAAAGGCGGCGATGACATCCAGAGTATCATCCGTGCCGTCGGAGATGTACTGACCCCAGTTGTACACGTTGATGGTCACCTGCCCGGAGTTGCCACGGAAAATCAGCCAGCCGCCTCCCAGAGTGATTGCCACCGCCAGCACCACAGCCACAGCACGCTTAAAGAACTGAGCGGAGCGGCTGGGGGTGGTGGTCTGTTGCTTGCTGCGCTTGCGGTCGGCACGAACCTGCAGCAGGTTCATGGTCACCATCAGCACGAAAATCAAAGCGAACAGCAGGGTGAACATGGCATAAATCTTGGGGTGGATGGGCTTTTTGGTGTAGGAGTAAATCTCCACCGGCAATGTCACAAAGCTGGGGCCGCTGACGAAATAGCTGATTACGAAATCGTCCAGACTCATGGTGAATGCCATGATGCCGCCGGCGATGATGCCGGGCATGATTTCGTGGAGGGGGACTTTGAAGACTGCCTGCAGGGGGGTGCAGCCCAAATCCATGGCGGCATCCGTCAGGGAATTGTCCATCTGCCGCAGCTTGGGCATCACGTTGAGAATGACGTAGGGCAGGTTAAAGGTAATGTGGGCAATCAGCAGGGTGGCAAAGGTCAGACTGTCCCGCTGACCCAGCATCCGCGTACCCACGAACACAAACAGCAGCGACAGCGACACACCGGTGACAATGTCGGGGTTGGTCATGGGGATGTTGGTCAGAGTCATGACCACATTACGCATTTTCGGCTTCAGACCGTGGATGCCCACCGCCGCCACCGTACCAAACACGGTGGCAATCAGGCTGGCAAGGATGGAAACCAGCAGGGAATTGCCCAGCAGCTTCAACAGACCGGCATCCTGAAACAGCCGGACATACTGCTGGAAGGTAAAGCCCTCAAATTCCGTGATATCCCGTCCCGTATTGAAGGAGGCGACAATCAGCACCGCCATGGGGATATACAGGAAAATGAAAATGATGACGGTGATGACGCGGTTTGCTTTTTTCATACCACCACACCGCCTTCCTCATTGTCCCCGGCGAAGCGGTTCATAATGCCGGTGCAGACAAATACCAGAATCATCAGCACCAGACTCAGCGCCGCACCCAGATTGGGGTTGTCCGCCTGCTTGAACATCCGCTCGATGACGTCGCCGATGAGTACCGTGTCCGTGCCGCCCAGCTTCTGAGAGATGTAGAAGGT
>JAFULI010000010.1 GCA_017473455.1 Oscillospiraceae bacterium | reverse complement strand
GCAATGTCCGTCCATCACCTTTTTGGTTCCCAGTTCCGCCGCCTGGGTCATGGGGATCTCTTCATCATACCAAGGGGTGGTCACCATCCGGGGAACGCCGTCCTCCTCCGCCCCGACCGCACCGGGTACCATATAGCCCCCCGAGTCAATCAGCCGTACTTTCAGCCTGGAAACTCCGTCGGGCGAAATCTCTACCGCTTCCTCCGGCACAAATTTTGGCTCCGAGGTCATGATGGTCTTACCGCTCCCGCTTTGGGGCAGTTCATCCCGGGCCCGTTCCCGGCGGTGGGGTTCGTCAATCCCGGGAATCACCAGAACCTCCATGAACCGCTTGACCAAGGTGGATTTCCCTGTCCGTACAGGACCCACCACACCGATATATACATTGCCCCCTGTTCGCCGGGCAATGTCCTGATAAATCGTATCCATTGCTTTTCCTCCTTTGCGGCAGGAGGAAAAGCTCCTGCCATGGGTTTACTCAAGGGTATGTCCGACCGGCAGGGTTTAGAACAAATGAGGAATGAGGAATTAGGAGTGAGGAATATTTTCAATTACAGTTCGCGTTAACCATATAGAAAAAGCAGAGGAAGTAGACTGTTCTTCCTCTGCGCGAATCATCAGGTAATAAAGTTTTCTCCGGGAGCACCGATTTCGATCAAGTTCCCCTCCGGATCTGCCACATAACAAGTCCGCTGTCCCCAGGGCATGGTTTCCGGCATCATAACCGGTTTTGCGCCTTGCGAAGTGACCCGATTGAAGGTACGATCCACTTCCTCGTAGGAATCCACCTTCAAGGCGATTTCAAAATGTCCGTTCAGGCCCTTCAAATATTCATAGACATGGCCGGACATTTTTTCAAAATTCTTTCGCTCATAGAGCATGAAAAGAACACCATCCTTCTTCAGGTATACATTCACCGCATCTTCCGGCTGTGTAATGGCAAAACCCATCACATCCCGGTAAAAGCGGATCATTGCCCCCATATCTTCCACAAACAAGCCAATACCTTCCAGCACCATATGACAGTCTCCTTATATTTGAATATATGTTCTATTATATCATGAAGATTATTCGCAGTCAACACAAGATGCTGTAATATTTCTTTCAGAAAACCACAATTTTTGTAAAAATAACATTTGACAAATCGCAGTTTCCCCTATATAATATCTAGGCACGACTATGAGAAAGGGGAAAAGTATGCTGTTAGGACTTGCCAAGATCATTGACAATCCCGGTGCATCCGTCTCCTTTTCCACCAGCGTGGATCTGAGTGATCTTTGTTACGGTGTCAGCTATCCCGTTACCGAGCCCGTCCGGGCGGAGGGACAGGTCCGCAACACCGCAGGTGTTCTGGTCATGACGGGTGAAATCTCCACCTGCATCCACGGCATCTGTGACCGCTGTGCAGAATCCTTCGACCGGGAGCTGAGTCTCCCCATTGATGTGGTTCTGGTCACAGAAATGGCCAACGAAGAAAACGAAGATGAATGGGTATTCCCTCTGGAGGGAGACAGCGCCAATCTGGATGACATTGTACGGACCGTTTTCGTCCTGAATCTGGATTCCAAGCTGCTGTGCAGTGAGGACTGCAAGGGCCTTTGCCACAGATGCGGCAAAAACCTGAACGACGGTCCCTGTAGTTGCCAGAAGGAGCTCGATCCCCGATTTGCTGCTTTGAAGCAGCTTCTTGAGAACAAGTAATTTCAAAAATGCTGTTAAAAGCAGTTTGACCAAGGAGGTGTCACCATGGCTGTTCCTAAGTGTAAAGTGTCCAGCGCCCGCCGCGATAAGCGCCGTGGCTCCAACTGGAAGCTGTCCGCTCCCAGCGTGTCCGTTTGCCCCAAGTGCGGTGAACCCGTCATGCCCCACAGAGCTTGCAAGGCTTGCGGTACCTACAATGGCCGTCAGGTCCTGGCTGTCGAGGCTGAGTAATTTAAGCGCGGAAATGCAAGAGGAAGGCTTCTGCCTTCCTCTTTTTCCGTTTGCGGCGAATTGCAGCCTTGTTTCCAAAATCAACAAAAATACCCTGTTAATTTTGTATGAATTATCATTTCCCCATTGCTTTTGCATGGAAAATGTGCGATAATAAGATGAATATCCCTGACGATTTACGGAAAGGAAGTGTTTTCTCATGGCAAAACCTCTGGTGGCCATTGTTGGCCGCCCCAATGTAGGCAAGTCCATGCTGTTTAATAAGCTGACCGGACACCGCACCTCCATCGTCGAAGACACCCCCGGTGTTACCCGGGACCGGATCTACGGCGACTGCGAGTGGTGCGGCCGGAATTTTTCTCTGGTGGATACCGGCGGTATTGAACCCGGCACCGAGAACGATATGCTGAAGTTCATGCGCCGCCAGGCGGAGATCGGCATTGAGCTGGCTGATGCCATCATCATGGTGGTGGATGTCCGCAGCGGTGTCACCGCATCAGACCAAGATGTTGCCACCATGCTGCGCAAATCCGGCAAGCCTGTGGCTCTGGCTGTCAACAAATGCGACTCCATCGGTCTTGTGAATCCCGACGTATTCGAGTTCTACT
>JAFULI010000074.1 GCA_017473455.1 Oscillospiraceae bacterium | reverse complement strand
TTCTGATTTTCAGGAAAATGTGTCGTTATCGCCTGCGGCGATGTGATTTTCTTTAAGAAAATCACGATGCCCTCTCCGCCCCCTTCGGGGGCACCTCTCCCATAGGGAGAGGCAAGTGACATATGCGTAATTGAACTTCAGACAACAATTTACCTCTTTCCCATTTGAATTGCGGCTGTTCCATAAAGAACCCACCCTCCGTGTCAGGCACAGAGGGTGGGTGATTGTTTTATACCTTGGGGGTCTTGGCGAGGCTGGCGGCGATTTCTTCGTCGGTGGGGATGTAGTCACCCATCTGACCGTCGTTAAACCGCTGATAGGCATACATATCGAAATAGCCCGTACCGGTCAGACCGAATACGATGGTCTTTTCTTCGCCGGTTTCCTTGCACTTCAGGGCTTCGTCAATGGCAACCTTGATGGCGTGGCTGCTTTCGGGGGCAGGGAGGATACCCTCCACCCGGGCGAATTCCTGAGCGGCGGCAAACACACTGGTTTGCTCCACAGATACCGCTTCCATCAATCCGTCGTGATAGAGCTGGGAAACCACGCTGCTCATGCCGTGATACCGCAGACCGCCGGCATGGCTGGAGGCAGGCATAAAGCCGCTGCCAAGGGTGTACATCTTCTGCAGGGGGCAGACCTTGCCGGTGTCGCAGTAGTCGTAGACGTACTTGCCTCGGGTCAGGCTGGGGCAGGAGGCAGGCTCAACGGCAATGATCCGGTAATCTGCCTCACCACGGAGCTTTTCACCCACGAAGGGAGAAATCAGACCGCCCAGATTGGAGCCGCCGCCGGCGCAGCCGATGATGATGTCCGCCTTGATATTGTACTTATCCAGAGCGGCTTTGGTCTCCAGACCGATGATGGACTGATGCAGCAGCACCTGATTCATCACGCTGCCCAGAACGTAGCGGTAGTTGGGATTTTTGGAGGCAGCTTCCACCGCCTCAGAGATGGCACAGCCCAAAGAGCCGTTGGTGCCGGGGAACTCGGCATTGATCTTCCGACCCACTTCCGTTTCCATAGAGGGGGAGGGAGTGACGGAAGCACCGTAGGTACGCATAACCTCCCGACGGAAGGGCTTCTGCTCGTAGGATACCTTAACCATGTATACCTTGCAATCCAGATCCAAATAGGCACAAGCCATACTCAGAGCCGTACCCCACTGACCGGCACCGGTTTCGGTGGTGACACCGGTCAGACCCTGCTGCTTGGCATAGTAAGCCTGGGCAATGGCAGAGTTGAGCTTGTGAGAGCCGGAGGTGTTGTTGCCTTCGAATTTGTAATAAATCTTGGCAGGGGTGCCCAGCTTCTTTTCCAGACAGTAAGCCCGAACCAGAGGCGCGGGACGGTACATCTTGTAGAAATCCAGAATCTCCTGAGGAATGGGGATGTAAGCGGTGGTATCGTCCAGCTCCTGAGCTGCCAGCTCCCGGCAGAAAATCTCGGACATTTCGTCCAAAGTCATAGGCTTGCCGGTGAGGGGGTTGAGCAGGGGAGCGGGCTTGTTGACCATGTCTGCCCGGATGTTATACCATGCTCTGGGCATCTCGTCTTCTTCCAGATAGATTTTGTAAGGGATTTGGTTGGTTGACATAATATTTTCCTCCTTGTTTCGGTGGGGACAAAAACGCTCCTGTCCCATCGTAATGCTGGGACAGGAGCGGAAAAATCGATCCTGTGGTGCCACCCGGCTTGACGCAACTGCGCCCACTCATGCGTACCATTATACGCCGGTCTTTGATCACGGAGAACCCACTCCGTCTTACCTACCGGAAAACTCCATCGGCTCGCCCTCGGATGCCCATTCAACCTGCCTCCTGATACCGCGCTTCCACCAACGGCGGCTCTCTGAAATCCGGCAATGCAGGTCTACTTACACATCGTCAACGGTTTCTATCATTAAACCACATTTTCAAAAGACTGTCAAGGGCAAAAAGCGGAAATGTCCCTTTTTGTATGCAGCATACAGACAAACGTACACACCAGGTGTGTGCAAAGAGGCTAGAAACGGAAGGATTTTCAGGATGTTTTTGGCAAGATTGCGGATTTACTTTTAACAAAAGGAGGTATATAATGAACACGGCAAAAGAACAACAATCATTAAGGAGGAAATGAAACAATGTATCAGACCAAGCAACGGAAAATCGCGATTTTTCTTGTGCTGGCACTGCTTGTCAGCCTGCTGCCCCTGATTCCTGTTCTTGCGGCAAGTACCTATCCCGTGTACCTGCGTAACGATCAGGGCTGGACAGACGTTCGAATCTTCTACTCCGGACAAAAGGAAGACCTGGCGGAGGTGGAATGGCCGGGTATCCCCATGACCAAGGAAAATGCCAGGGATAACGGCTACGAAATCTACAGCGTGGAAGTCCCGGTATCTGCGGGCATGATTGTGTTCACCGGCAGAAATGCGGAAGGTCAGCTCTGTCAGTCTGCGGATATCACAGACATCCAGTTTGACTCCTGCTACTGCCTGAATGCAGACGGCACCTATACCACTTACGTCTTTGAAGAGCGTATGCTGGAAGGTCACCTGACCTCTTCCAACGGCAGCTACTGTGAGTACGAGGTCGTGGAGGTCGTTCCCCCCACCTGCACCGAAAGCGGCTATACCGTTTATGAATGCATTTACTGTGGCAGCACGCAATGGGATAACTATGTAGATGAACTGGGCCACACTCCGGTGGAGGGTTCTTATCACTATGTGGCACCCACCTGCACGGAAGACGGCGGCGAGTTTTACACCTGTGTCACCTGCTCCGAGGAGTATTGTGACAGCGTGGAGAGTGCCACCGGACATACCCCGAAGGAGGGCGCGGATACCGTCACCCCTCCCACCTGCACCGAACCGGGCGGTGCCACCAGCGTCTGTGAAACCTGCGGTGAAAGCTACATTACCGAAGAAACCGCCGCTCTGGGTCATACCCTTGGAGACGATGATTACTGCGACGTCTGCGGTGTGCTCCCCCTGACGGTAGAGATGAAGGATGACTACAGCGACGGCTGGAATGGCAATGGAATTGCTGTCTATGCCAACGGCAATCTTCTGGAGGTTGCCACCATTGACAGCGGAAGTTCCGCGTCTTTCAGTGTTTCTTACGATGCCGCCAAGACCTACACCTTCTATTGGGTATCCGGCGCTTATGCCGGTGAGTGCAGCTTTGTGCTGAAGCTGGGTCAGACGGAGCTGCTCAGTGTTGACGGCAATGGCTGCTACAATTATGAAGACAACGCACTGATTTACACGGTGGAAAGCAAATGCAGCCATGAATTTGACAGCGGTGTGGTGAAGGCTCCCAACTGCACCGAGGACGGCTGTACCGCTTACACCTGCGGTCTTTGCGGCTTTGTCCGCAAGGATAACCTGATTGAGGCAACGGGACACAATTACGTCGGTGGAATCTGCACCAATTGTGGCAATGTTACTCCCATCCAAATCGTGATGCGGGATGCCTATGCTGACAGTTGGAACAATGCTGCCATTATCGTCAAGACGACGGAAGGGGAAACCACCGTCACCATGGACAACAGCATTAGTGAGCAGACTGTGACTCTGGACTACAATCCTGCCCTGAAGTATGAATTCTACTGGCAGCAGGGCAACTATGACTCGGAATGCAGCTTTACTGTCTGTCTGGGGGATGAAGTCCTTTTTGAAATCTCTCAGGATGAAGACTTTGTTTTGCGGGACGAAGAACTGTTTTGGACCATTGAGATTCCCTGCGAACACAACTTCGTTTATCGGGAAGTGGAACCCACCTGCACCGAGGAAGGCTACAAGGGTGACGTTTGTACGATCTGCGGCAAAGTGGATGCCAAGCAGTATATCAAGCCCAACAGCCACAGCTTCGGCGCAAAGACGGTGGTTGCCCCCACCTGCGAGGAGGAAGGCTATACTGCCACCACCTGCACCGTCTGCGGCCACGTCCGCAAGACCAATTATGTGAAGCCTGTGCCCCATACCTATGGCGAAAATGACCGCTGCACCGACTGTCAGGCACGGAAACTGCTGACCATTGAGATGCAGAGCATGTATATGGGCTGGTACGAGCCTACCGCCCTGCGTGTTTATGTGGACGATGTACTGCAAAATGATGTTGCCATCCGTTACTCCCATGAAAGCACCTGGAGCATGACCTATGACTCCACCAAGTCCTATGTCATCCGCTGGTCGGAGGGCTACAGCGACTATGAGTGTGCGTTCCGCATCCTTCTGGGGGATGAGGTGGTGTACATCAGCAACCCCAACTGTGACGACTATACACAGGATCAGATTATCTATGCGGTCGTACCCAATTGTACCCACGCAGCCATGACCGAAGAAGTGATTGCGCCCAGATGTGATGTAGAGGGCTATACCCGGCATTACTGCACCACCTGCGGCTATAGCTACATGGATACCTATGTGGATGCCACGGGGCATACCTACAACTCCTACAACTGTTGTGAGGTATGCGGTGAACCCAAGCCTACGGAAGTGCCTGTGCTGACTCCCTCGGATATCAGCCTGACCTTCGAGGATGAGATCCTCATGAACGTCTACTTCTCCGCCACCAATACCGCTGACGTGGTGGAGTACGGTCTTGCCACTTATGGCTACCTTGTGGATGACCCTGCCGAAGCAGAACCGATGGACGTTCGTTATGGCTATACCACCAGCGAGGATAAGTACGGCGTTACCACTTGGGGCATCCCTGCCAAGGAGATGGGCGATACCGTTTACTTCAGCGTGTTCGCGCATTTGCGTGACGACACCTATGTCTACAGCAAGGTCTACTACTACGCTCCCACTTCCTATGCCTACAGTATGCTGAATAAGAGTGCAACCCCTCAGGAGATGAAGAGTCTGATTGTTGCCATGCTGAATTACGGCGCAGCCGCTCAGGAATACTTCGGCTACAAAACCGACAAAATGGTGAATGCCAATCTGACCGCTGAGCAGAAGGCATTTGTGGCAGACTACAACGGCGAAATGCTGGACGGTCTGACTGTCTGCGCTGCAGAGAAGAAGGGCGAGCTGTTCGGTAACGGCAACACCGGTTTCGGTAAGCGGACTCCCAGTGTTAACTTCGAGGGTGCCTTCTCCGTCAACTTCTACTTCAGCCAGCCCAAGGCTACCGTTGGCAGTGATGTGACCTTCTACGTCTGGGATAAGGCTGCCTACGACTCCGCAGAAACCCTGCTTCCTGAGAATGCCATTGCCACCTCCAAGTGTACCTTCGACGGCACTTACTATGCCGGCATCGTTGAGGGCATCGCTGCCAAGCAGGTGGACGAGACCTTCTACTGCGCCGCTGTGTTCACCGGCGAGGATGGCAATACCTACGTTTCCGGTGTGATCTCCTACTCTCTGGGCTATTACCTTGAGAATCAGGCAAACGGCACCAAGATGCCTGACTTCGCCAAGGCAACCGGCGTGTATGCCTACTACGCAAAGCAGAACTTCTACGTATAACCCTTAACAAGCAACGCCGCCCACCCGGGCGGCGTTGCTTGCGATATCAGATGCAAAATACGGGAAACGAGATCTAAGATACGAGATACAAGATACAAGATATTTTTGTGGGAAAAAATGTTGTTTAACTTACAACACAGGCAACTTGGCTCTCCCTTTGGGAGAGCTGGCACGCCGTAAGGCGTGACTGAGAGGGCAATCAGAAAAATGTGTCATTATCGCCTGCGGCGATGTGATTTTC
>JAFULI010000073.1 GCA_017473455.1 Oscillospiraceae bacterium | reverse complement strand
GTTGTTTGAAGTTCAATTACGCATATGTCACTTGCCTCTCCCTATGGGAGAGGTGCCCCCGAAGGGGGCGGAGAGGGCATCGTGATTTTCTTAAAGAAAATCACATCGCCGCAGGCGATAACGACACATTTTCCTGAAAAATCATAAAAATTCTAACATTTTTCTGATTGCCCTCTCAGTCACGCCTTACGGCGTGCCAGCTCTCCCAAAGGGAGAGCCAAGTCGCCTGTGTTGTAAGTTAAACAACAATTTATCATTGTGTTTCTACAGCATGAAAAAGGGGCCGGCGCAAACGATTGCTTTGTGCCGACCCTTGATTGTTATTTCCGCTATGCCAACAGCTCCAAAATCTGACGGAGATTTTTCTTTCCGAAGGAAATCTTTTCGTTGTTGATCACCAGACAGGGAACGCTCATCACGTTGAAGCGGTTTTTCAAGTCTTCAAAATGATGGATGTCGTAGACTTCCGCTGTTATGTGAGGATTCACCGCGGCAATCTGCTGGGCAGCTTTGACCAAATCGGGACATAGGGTGCAGGACAAGGTAACCAGAATTTTCATGTCCGTGGGTGCTGTCATGGCGGTAATTTTCTGCCTTGTGTCCCCGTCGATGGGTTGTCCCGGCCCGGCGGCATTGTACAGCCCCAGCACAAAGGACGTAAACTCATGCCCACCGGGAACACCGTGGAAGGCAAGTCCGGTTTCCGTGCCATCCTCCAGACAGACCTTTACGCAGGGCGCAAAGGTTTCGGATGCCTGTCTGTCTGCCACCTCAGCCGTTAATTTGTCGGACAGCTTCACAAGAGCGGCAATGAAGGCTTCCAGTTCACCGGAGATTGGACGATGATCCAGATACAGTTTCAGAAGCAGTCGCCGTTCCATTTTGGAAAACAGAACGTCCAACTGCTGACGGATATCCACGGTGAAAAGCCCATCGGTGTCCTCTGTGACAGTTTGTCTGCTTTGCTTCGGCTCAGGCGGTGCTGCCCGCATCCCGGTTTTTCGGTGGATTGCGGCAACGTATTTCTCCAGTTCCGTTGCCGCCAACGCACCGTCGGCGGTGGCGGTGACAACCTGACGAAGGGGCTTGATGCACACGTCTCCTGCCGCGTATACCCCTTGCACGCTGGTTTTTTGGGTGGCATCGGTGACGATATACCCCTGCGTATTGAGTTCGATGACACCTTTCAGGGCTTGGGTAGCCGGGGCGTAGCCGGCAAATACAAATACACCGAAGGTTTCTTCGCTTTGATACACCGTTTCCTCTCCGGTAACGGTGTTCCGATACCGGGCATAGGTCAGACCGTTTTCTCCCCTTACTTCCTCCATTACGGTGTTGGTCAACACCGTAATTTTTTCATGGTTTTTCGCCGGCTCCGCAACGGAAGCGGCACAGGAAAAATCATCTTTTCGAATCAGAATGGTAACATGACGGGCAAATTTGGTCAGGAACACACTTTCCTCTGCAGCGGCATAGCCGCCGCCAACCACAAATACTTCCTTGCCGCTGAAGAATTCTCCGTCGCAGGTGGCGCAGTAGGCAACTCCCTTGCCTTTGTGGGCCTCCTCGCCCTGAAAGCCAACGGTTCGTGGGTGCGCACCGGTTGCCAGCAGCACACCGAAACAGCGATAATCCCCACGATCGGTATGCACGGTTTTGATCTCCCGGGAAAAATCAAAGCCGGTGGCTTCTGCCAGCAAAAATTCCGCACCGAAGGCTTCCGCTTGTTGCTGCATGGTGTCGGTTAAGGCTTTTCCATCGGTTTTGAGAATACCGGGATAGTTGACCACCTCATGGGTGATGGCAATTTGTCCGCCAAACTGCTCCTTTTCCAGCACCAGAACCCGATATTTTGCCCTTGCCAGATACACGGCGGCGGTCAGCCCCGCAGGGCCGCCGCCAACTACAATCACATCGTACAGCTTATCCATCAAAGCTGACCGACCAGATCCAGACTGGGCTTCAGAGTTTCGCTGCCGGGCTTCCAGTTGGCAGGACAGACCTGATCTCCATGGGCATGAACAAACTGGCAGGCCTGCACCTTACGGAGCAGCTCCTCGGCATTTCTGCCTACGTTGCCGGCAGTTACCTCGTAGCCGACAATCTTTCCGTCGGGATTGATGATGAAGGTACCCCGCTCCGCCAGACCGTCTGCTTCAATCAGCACCTGAAAATCTCTGGAGATGGCATGGGTGGGGTCAGCCAGCATGGGATAGTTGATTTTTTTGATACGCTCGGAGGCATCATGCCAGGCTTTGTGGACGAAGTGGGTATCGGTGGACACGGAATAGATTTCGCAGCCAATGGACTTGAACTGCTCATATTTATCCGCCAGATCCTCCAGTTCCGTGGGGCAGACAAAGGTGAAGTCCGCAGGATAAAAGAAAAACACGCTCCACTTTCCCTGAATATCCTCTTTGGAAACGAACTTGAAATCGTTCTCGTGGAATGCGTAGGCACGAAAATCAGATACTTCCTTGTTGATCATGGACATGCTTATTTCCTCCAAAGACTGTGTTGATTGCAAAAGGCATAGACTGCCCGAACTTCATCTCCGTAGCAAAGGGAAAACTTTGCTCTGGGCTTGTCGTCGGGGCTTAGATGGGCGTACTGAATGCCGTGTTCTGTTTCCAGACAAATCCACTCAATAAAATGCTCCGGGGTCATAGGGTGTTCCGCCGCCCCTACGGTGACATGGACGGTATTGCCCTGCACCTCATAGACGGGGATGTGTTTTTCTTCGGATGCTTCTGTGGTGCCGGGGGTCATTTTGTGCATTTTTTCACCGCAGCAGTACACCGGGACACCCTTGTCCCGAACCATGGCGATGATATTGCCGCAATGCTTGCAAATATAAAATTGCTGTTTCATAAAATCCCTCCTTCTTTGAAAAGTGTGCCCCAAATTCTATAAA
The DNA here is from genome assembly GCA_017473455.1 of Oscillospiraceae bacterium. Taxonomy (GTDB): domain Bacteria; phylum Bacillota; class Clostridia; order Oscillospirales; family Oscillospiraceae; genus Faecousia. Next base: position 8,052 of record JAFULI010000073.1, on the reverse strand, counting down.
TAATTCGTGGACAGCAGGGCATACTTGGGATAAAAGGAAGTGAAAGAATGGAACAAAACAACGGTCATTGGAGGGGCTTTGTTCCCTATGGACTGGCAGCCTTCCTGATTGGCATGGTGGGCGGTTTTTCCACGGTATTAGGCCCTGCCTTTGTGCAGGATCTGGGAATCGCCTACAATAATACTACATGGACAGCCCTTTCCCAGGCAATGTCCACTGCCGCCTGCGCCCCGATTTTGGGGAAAGTGGGGGATGTGATTGGCAGGAGAACCACGCTGCTGTTGGGAATCGGGGTTTTTACATTGGGCAATGTCTTGTCTGCTCTGGCAAATTCCCTTATTTTTATGATGGCGGCACGGTTTGTAGTCGGCATCGGCACCGCAGCTTTGGCACCGGTGATTATGGCTTATATTGTGACCCGATTTCCAAAGGATCAGATTGCAAAGGGCTTTTCGGTGTATATGCTGATTTCCAGCGCCTCCGTAATTTTCGGGCCGACGTTGGGGGGCTTGATGGTTTCTGCCTACGGCTGGCGGGCAATGATATGGCTGTGCGCTGCCATTTGCGTAAGTGTTTTTGTGGTATGTCTGTTCACTACCGGGAAAGAAGCCCCTCAGAACAGAAACCGTCAACCCTTCGATGGATGGGGCGCTGTGCTGGTGCTGATTTTCTTCAGCCTGATGCTGTGCGTTCCCTCTTTTGGACAGAATTTCGGCTGGGCTTCACCGGCATTCCTTGGGGTTTTGGTTGCCTCTCTGTTGAGCCTGACAGTATTGCTTGCGGTGGAGAGGAAAGTCGGGAACCCCATTCTGCCCGGTGGCTTTATGAAACGAAGGGCTTTCATCCTCAGTGTGCTTGCTTTGTTTCTGACACAAGGATTGATGCAGGCGAATATGACCAACACCATTATTTTCGTCAATTACACCCAACCGGCAAACAGCGCCATTTCCGGCTATGCGATTTCGGTGATGTATTTGGGAATGTCCCTCGGGGCGGTACTGGTGGGACCTTTGGCAGATCGTTTTGAGCCGAAGCTGGTGCTCATCGGTTCCTTCCTTCTGACGGGGATTGGCTGTGGAATCCTGCTGCTTTTCTCCACGGCAACCTCTGCTCTGATGCTGATGGCAGCTTTGGGCATTCTCGGCTTTGGCTTGGGAGGAAACGGGACGATTTTTATGAAAGTCGCCTTGTCCGGTCTTTCTCAGCAGGAAGCCGGAGCAGGCACCGGCACTTACGGACTTTTTCGGGACTTGGCAGCGCCCTTTGGGGTTGCGGTGTTTGTGCCGCTGTTTACCAATCAGGTCACTGGACGGATCGGGGAAGGGGCAGCAGAAGCTGCCGCCGCGGTTCAGGCTGTCCACACGCTGGCAGTTGCGGAATTGCTTTGCGTTGCTGTGGGGATTGGGGTGGTGTGCTTCCTGCCCGGAATTTATAAACGAGGAGAAGTAAGATGAGATTAAAAGACAAGGTGGTACTGATTACCGCCTCTACCCGGGGCATTGGGCTTGCCTGCGTAAAGGCTTGCGTAAAAGAAGGGGCTTGCGTCTATATGGCAGCCCGAAACATGGAACGGGCGCAGGAAATCGCGGATGCCTTCATCCGGGACGGGGGCAACGTGAAATGCGTATTCAACGATGCCACGAAACCGGAAACCTTCACTACCATGGTGGAAGAAACGCTCACCAATGCCGGCGGTATCGATGTGCTGGTGAATAATTTCGGCACTTCCAATCCCGGTAAGGATTTGGATTTTGCCAATACCGACCCCGGGGTGTTTCTGGATACGGTTAATCTGAACCTGGGGAGTGTGTTTCTGGCAAGTCAGGCTGCGGCAAAACCCATGGCTGCCCGTGGCGGTGGGAGTATTGTGAATATTTCTTCCGTGGGCGGACTGGTGCCGGATATTTCTCAGGTGGCTTACGGCACAAGCAAGGCGGCAATCAATTATCTGACAAAGCTGATCGCCGTCCATGAGGCGAGGAACGGCATCCGCTGCAATGCGGTGCTTCCCGGAATGACGGCCACGGAAGCGGTGGAGAAGCACCTGACAGAGGAGTTTCGGAATTTGTTTCTGCGACATATCCCCCATGGCAGAATGGGACTGCCGGAAGAAATCGCCGCAGCGGTGGTATATCTGGCAAGTGATGAAGCAGCCTATACCACCGGTCAAATCCTCACGGTGTCCGGGGGCTTCGGTCTGGCAACCCCGGTTTACGGCGATTTGGCAGACTCCCATGCCAGACGGTAACCCCATAGAAAACAGCAGGGTTGGATTCCTCAATCCCTGCTGCTTTTTCTGCAGGCGCTTCGTGATTTTGTCACGGAAACGACGGCGTGTTTTTGCTATCATAAAGCCACAGAATCATAAGGAGGGAACACTATGAACGCAAAAGTACACGAGCTGTTAAATCAGCAGATCAACAAGGAGTTTTATTCCGCATATTTATATCTGGATTTTGCCAACTACTTTGAGGAGGCAGGACTGGACGGGTTTGCGAACTGGTACAAAATCCAGGCGCAGGAGGAGCGTGACCATGCGCTGCTGTTCTATCAATACCTCCAGAATGAAAACCGGAAGGTAACTCTGGAAGCCATAGCAAAGCCTGACAAGGTATTCACCTGCCATATGGACGTACTGCAGGCGGGGCTGGAGCATGAAAAGTATGTAACCTCGCTGATTCATGATATCTATGGGGCGGCATACGAAGTCAGGGATTTCCGTACCATGCAGTTTCTTGACTGGTTTGTGAAGGAGCAGGGGGAGGAAGAGACCAATGCCAACGATTTGATTACCAAGCTGGAACTGTTTGGCTCTGATCCCAAGAGCCTGTATATGCTCAATCAGGAACTGGCGGCAAGAGTCTATACGGCACCCTCCCTGGTGCTGTGATATCCAAAAGAAAAGGGGCTGGCTCAAACGGTTGTTTGAGTCAGCCCCTTAAAAAACAGGCTATGCCGCTTTGGGTACCCATGGGCGGGCGTACCGGTTGATCCAGTCGAAGGAAATGCTCTCACCGTCGGTGGTGGCGGTGATGGTGTACATCCGGTCGGTGCGGTAGATGGTAATTTCCGCATCCTGCAGCCGGGAGAGGGTTTCATCGTGGGGGTGACCGTACTCATTGGCAGCGCCGCAGCTAATAACGGCGTACTTTGCCTTGACTTCCCGGAGGAAGTGGTAGCCGCTGGAGCTGTAGCTCCCGTGATGTCCTACCTTCAGGACGTCTGCCTGCACATCGGCACCGCTGTCCAGCAGGTCGGTTTCCGCGGCATACTCCATATCGCCGGTGAACAGGAAGCGGACATCGCCGTACTGCACCCGAATGACCAGAGAAACGTCATTGGTATCCTCGTAGTCCGTGCGAACCGGGCCAAGAACGGTGAGTACAGCCCCACCCAATTCAAAGGTGTCCCCAATCCGGGGGTATTGAACCTCCAGCTTCTGAGCGGTCACGGCACGCTGGAATTCTCCAACGTAGGAATTGTAGTAAGTCATGGCAGAGCTCCAGACGGTGTCTACCTTGACCCGTTCCATAATCTCCGGCAGGCCGCCGATGTGGTCGCCGTGGGGATGGGATGCCACAACCAGATCCAGCTTCTTCACACCACGTTGGGCGAGAAATGCCAGAACCAACCGAGCGGTTTCCGGATGGCCGCTGTCAATCAGGGCGAAGGAACCGTTGCATTCCAGCAGAGCACAATCCGCCTGACCCACATCAATAAAGTGAACCTTCAGCTCCTTTTTGGAGGCAGGCAGGGTGATATTGGGGAGAATGGGCTTATCCCCGGTGGGCTTGGTGGAGGCTGTGGTTTGCGCAGGGGAGGAAACACAGCCGGTCAGCAGGAGCAGGCACAGCAGTAACGCTGTCAGCCGATAAAGATGCTTTATCATCGGGACACGTCCTTTCTAAATAAACTCAGGAGGCAGAAGCTCTGCCGCCGCGCGCAGGAGTGCGTTTTTTTTGTTGGGAAGCTGCTCGTCCAGCACACGGCTGTGAAGGCTCTGCAGACATACCCCAAGCGCCTTTCCCGGGGGAAAGCCAATGGCAATCAAATCATGACCGTCCACCGCCAAATCCTTCAGGCTCAGACACAAATCCTCCTGAAGAAGGGTATCCAGCAAATCGTAAAGTTCCGGGGTGTGGTCTGTTTCCGGAGGATTGCCCTTGCCGTGGAGGTCTGCGTGCTGCAGGGCAATCAGTTGCCGCAGGGTGCTTTCTCCCAAACGGCTGAGCCAGCGGCGCAGAGGTTTTCGCTCCGGCACCAGCCAGTGCATATGCAGCCCCACAAGTGTTACCACCTGCTCCGTCAGGGCGGTGGGGGCTTTCAGCCGATGCAGGATATCTTTTGCCAGTTCGGCGCTTTTCGCCTCGTGTCCGTAGAAATGTCCCCGTCCGTCGGCATCCACAGTAAAGGTGTCGACCTTGCCCACATCGTGGAGCAGGGCAGCAAGACGAAGAGACAGCTCCCCGGGGACGCCGGCGGTAACTGCTGCGGTGTGGGTATACAAATCGTAGGTGTGATAGGGGTTACGCTGATCGAAGCCTTCCATAGGGGCAAGCTCCGGAATCGCTTGTGTCAAAATGGGAGCATACAGCAAAAGATCCTCCCGGGTGGCAGCGGTGATAAGTTTACATAACTCGCTGAATATCCGCTCCCGGGCAAGTCCGTCCATAAGCTGCCGCTGAGCAAACATGGCGTTCAGGGTTTCTTCCTGAATGTTCAGCCGGTACTTTGCGGCAAAACGGGCGCCCCGGAGAATCCGAAGGGCATCCTCCTGAAATCTTTGGGTGGGATTGCCCACAGCCCGAAGGATGCGGCTTTTCAAATCCTGCTGACCGCCAAAGGGGTCTGCAAAGCCTCGCTTGGGAGACCATGCCATGGCATTGACGGTGAAATCCCGTCGGGCGAGATCCTCACGGATATCCGGCACAAACCGCACCCAGTCCGGGTGACGGTTGTCGGAGTAGCCGCCCTCTGTACGGTAGGTGGTGATTTCAATGACCTCGCCGTGGCACACCACGCCTACTGTTCCGTGCTTCACACCGGCTAAGACCAGAGTGTGACCGGAAAAGACAGCCTGAATTTCCTCCGGCAGCGCATTGGTACAAAGGTCATAATCCTGGGGCTGAAGCCCCAAAATCAAATCCCGGACACAACCGCCCACCGCGTAAGCGGCAAAGCCGGCACGTTCCAGTGTATCCATACATTGTAATACGTCAGCAGGCAGCTGCACAGAGAATCACCCCTTTTTCTTTATCGGTTGTGTGTCAGTTTTCGAGCCACTCCTTCAGCTCATCCATGGTCATATCTTCGGGGTTGGAGGATTTGGGAGGGTCAATATCAATATTGACGGCAGGTGCAGGTGCTTCTGTGGGTCCTTCGGGAGCAGGACGTTTCATGGGCAGCAGGCTGCACAAATCCGCCATGTGCCAGAATGCCAGCGTCACATACAAAAGGGCATCGGTATTGGCAAGCAGAGCAACCATGCACAGATAAACGGCAGTCAAATTCCAGAAAACCACGGTTTTACGTTTGCCAAGCTCCACATCAAACAGCGACCGCTGATACAGTGCCAGCATCACCGCAAGGGAGGCGAGGAAGGGGAACAGAAAGACACCCACCTGCGTCACGTTGCTCCACCCACGGCACAGAACAAAAATCCGCACAGCCATAAACAGGCACGGAAGCATATGACACACAGCGGAGGGCTTTGTACCCTTGAAACGGGCGAAGGCTGCCACTGCCAGAGCACAGCCGGCGGCGATACCCAAAACTCCGGTCAGCAGCACCAGCATATTGCCCCGGCTCAGAAGGGATTGCACACCGCAAACAATAAAGGCGATGCTGCCCGCGAGAATGCCTAGAGCGCCGATGATGGAAGCCGGGTAGCTTTCCTGATAAGTGCCGGTCTTTTTCAGACGACCTGCGGTCAAACGAATCCACGTCACCGCAAGGGCACTGAACAGCAGCAAAACAATCCACGCGGCAGTCTGCTTGGGATAAAGCCCTGCGGCATTGGGGCCGGAGCCCAGCGTCCACAGACGCAGACCGATGCCACAGATGCTGAAAATAACAGCCATCAGAGGGAGAAGCTTGGGATTGAGAAACTTTTTCATGGTAATTATCCTCTCGTCAACATGAAAATCAGGGTGGTGATCCCTGCCAGCACCGGCTGGTGAGCAAGGTAAATAATCAAAGAATGTCTGCCGATGAACTGCAGGCAGCGAAGCAAGGGATTGCGGTCATTGACCTTGGGGAGCAGGGAGGCCTTTTCCCGGTAAAGGAGCTTTCCTGCCGCCGCCCCCAGAAGAAACAGCCCCAGATGCGCTAACAGAGGGAAGTAATCCGAAGAGGCGAAACCGGGATACCGAAAGCCCAGCACAATCAGCGCAGGCTGAGAAACGGTAACACCCTCTGCCCAAAAGCCCAGCAGACGGAAAGCCACCCCTGCCAAAATCAGCGCCCACCAGGGGAGATTGCGGAATGCCGACCATAAAAGCATACAGCACCCCAGGCAGTGGAGCACACCGAACCAGATAATCAAATCGTCACTCCATGGGCCGAAACGGGCAAGGAGAAAGGTGGCAAGGGTGCATAGCAGACCGCAGCCCAGCACTGTCAGACCCCGACGAATATTCCGTCTGCCCAGAGTGACACAGCAGCCTGACAGCACCACAAAGGAAATGCCGCAGGAATTCAGAAACCGTGCGAACCACCTTGGCAGTTCCACCTGAACCAGAGGGTACAGCTCTGTGATATCATAGAAAAAGTGGATGCCGATCATACCGATCAGAAACAAACCCCGAAGGGCATCCAGTTCCCAAATCCGCTTTTTCAATGCCAACCCTCCTCATCATAAAAAGAATAATTTATTATACCACCGTAAAAATGAAATTTCTACCCTTCCAAAGAAAAAAACTACTTGTTATCAAAGAAAAGGTGCGATATAATAACAGAAAAATTGAGATTGTTCAGCTTGTTTCCAAGTTGGAGGAGTTACGGAGGAGTTGAAAATGCTGTTACGCTTGTTTGGCGTGATTTCTCTGGCGGTCGGTACGGTGGTTTGTCTGCTGTGTGGCGCTTTTGAAAGCTATATGTGGCTGTGGCTGCTGCCACTGGTGGCGCTGGGGTCGCTGATCGTGCTGTTGGCTGGGGGCTTTTTGTACCTTGTGATTCTTGCCAACCGTGTGGATCTGGACAAGGAGCAGGACGGGGACGATGCCCACTACCGCAAGGTGGTGGAGCTGTATCTGGAGTCCGTTCTGCCGGTGCTTCGGGTGCATACCAAAGTGTCCGGCATGGAAAAAGTACCCTCTGACGGGCGGTTTCTGCTGGTGTGCAACCACTGCAACAATATCGACCCTATCTTGCTGCTGGATTGCTTTGCCGGACGGCAGGTGGCGTTCATCTCCAAGCGGGAGAACCGGGATTTGTTTCTGGTAGGGCCGGTGATGCATAAGCTCCAATGCCAGCTCATCAACCGGGAGAATGACCGGGAGGCATTGAAGACCATTCTCAAATGTATCCAGCTTCTGAAGGAGGATAAAGCCTCCATAGGTGTCTTCCCGGAGGGATGGGTCTTTGAGGATCGAAAACTCCACCGTTTCCGCCCCGGTGTTTTCAAAATCGCCCAGAAGGCGAAGGTACCCATTGTGGTGTGTACCCTGAGAAACACCGCCACCGCCGTGCATGACCTGCTGCGCTACAAGCCTACCAATGCCGAACTGCACGTGGTGGAGGTTGTCTACCCCGAGCAGTATCAGGGAGAAACCACGGTAGATCTGGCTGAGCGGATTTATCAGATGATGGCTCAGGATCTTGGCCCGGAAAACATATCCTGGGACGAAACATAAATATCATCGGCTGCTGTAAACCCACCCGTTTGCAGCAGCCTTTTTTGCTGTCAACAGAACGGTAAATTGTTGTTTGAAGTTCAATTACGCATATGTCACTTGCCTCTCCCTATGGGAGAGGTGCCCCCGAAGGGGGCGGAGAGGGCATCGTGATTTTCTTAAAGAAAATCACATCGCCGCAGGCGATAACGACACATTT
>JAFULI010000072.1 GCA_017473455.1 Oscillospiraceae bacterium | reverse complement strand
CCTTCCGGTTTTCGTCCTGCTGGGCTTCCAGCGCTTCAATCCGGGAGGTAATGGCATCCTTCTGGGCAATCAGCCCGTCGAGCTGATCCTTCAGCTCACTGGAGGAAGCAGCATCTGCCTTACGGGGCAGTGCGCCGATTATCAGCCCCAGCAGCATGGTTGCCACCAGAAGCCCTGCCAGAATGGATACCCATAGCTTTCGGTTTTTCATAGTTTCTCCTTATATTTCTGAATTACACGTTCATAAACTTACGGATGGAAGTCCAGCTTCCCACAATGCCTACAAACAGTCCGGCGCTGCAGAAGGTCAGAATCATCGGCAACAGCAGCTCCTGGAATGCCACCAGATTGAAAAGATTCAGGGTATCCATCGCCTGAATTCTGGCTACCAGCAGATCATACATCAGCCACTCCAGACCGAATGCCAGCGCGGCACCCACCATACCCAGAGTAAAGCCCTCCACCACGAAAGGCAGACGGATAAAGCCATTGGTTGCGCCCACCATTTTCATGATGGCGATTTCATCCTTACGGTCGTACATCGCCAGCTTGACGGTATTGGAAATAATCAGCAGGGACACCAACAGCAGCACGATAATCACACCGATGGAAACAAACTGCAGCACCCTCTGCAAGGTGGTGAAGCCCTCCGCCAGCTCATAAGCAGCAGAGATATCCTCCACACCGGAAATCAGCCGGATTTCACCGACGGTTTCCTCCATTTTGGTGTTATCCTCCAAAACCACCACAACACGGTGGCGCAGGACATCGGACTCCAACCCCGCAAAGGCAGCCTCGCCCTCGTGGTCGGCAATGAAATCCTTCAGTGCCTGCTCCCGGGATACCAGATTGGCTTCGTAAACATTTTCAATCTGGCGGATTTTCGTTTCGATGGTTTGGGCTTCGGCATAGGTCAGGGTATCATCCACAAATGCCAGCACCTCGCTGGTTTGATTCAATTCGTCTACCATGATATTCACATTGTAGACCAGTATGGAAAAGCTGCCCACGATCAGCAGGCAAGCCACCGTGACAATCACAGCGGCAAAGGACATGAACCCGTGGAGGAAAATTCCCCGGATGCCCTCTTTCAGCAAATATCCCAGATTGTTAATCTTCATAATCGTAATGTCCGTCCATTCTGTCGCTGCTAATCAAGCCATCGTTGATGGTGATGACCCGGTTGGCGAATTGTTCCACCAGATTCTGCTCATGGGTGACCACCAGCATGGTGGTGCCCAGATTGTTGATTTCCTGCAGGAGGGTCATAATCTCCAGAGACCGGGCAGGGTCGAGGTTGCCGGTAGGTTCGTCGGCAATGATGGTGGAAGGATTGTTCACCAGCGCCCGGGCAATGGCAAGACGCTGCTGCTCACCGCCGGAAAGCTCACCGGGGTGGCGGCGGCTCTTATGCTCCAGACCCACCAGGTTCAGCACATAAGGAACACGGCTGCGGATTTCCCGGGTACCGGTACCTACCACGCGCATGGCAAATGCCACGTTGTCATACACGGTCTTGTTATCAATCAGCCGGAAGTCCTGAAACACAACGCCAACGGTACGGCGCAGGTAGGGAATCTCACGCTTGCGGATTCTCTCCAGAGAATAGCCGTTGACATGAACAGAACCGGAGGTGGGCTTCAGCTCTCCGGTAATCAGCTTAATAATCGTGGACTTACCGGAACCGGAGGGACCGACCAGAAAGGCAAATTCGCCATCCTCAATCTGCATTGATACCCCCCGCAGAGCCTTGGTGCCCACGGAATAAGATTTCGTTACGTTAGTAAACTCTATCATGGTGCATTTCTCCATCTATGATTGTAACCAAATTGTAACACATAGCAAAAATGAAGTCAATATAACCCCGGTGAATTATTTGTGAATTCGTCATTTATCAGATTTTACCGGGATTTTTCACAGCTACAAAAGCGTGCCGCTTTTGGCGGCACGCTTGGGTGGGTGGATTATCGGGCTTCCCGGGAGGAAAGATACTTACGAACCATCAGCGCCACCTTGAACACGATGGCATGGTCAAACTGCCGCAAATCCAGACCGGTGAGCTTCTTGATCTTTTCCAGACGGTAGACCAGAGTGTTCCGGTGGACAAACAGCTTCCGGGAGGTTTCGGAAACGTTCAGATTGTTCTCAAAGAACTTATTGATGGTGAACAAAGTCTCCTGATCCAGAGAATCGATGGAGTTCTTCTTAAACACCTCAGAAAGGAAAATCTCGCACAGGGTGGTGGGAAGCTGATAAATCAGACGGCCGATACCCAGATTTTCATAGTTGATGATGCTCTTTTCGGTGTCGAACACCTTGCCCACGTCGATGGCGGTCTGGGCTTCCTTATAGGAGTCTGCCAGAGAACGCAGATGTTCGGCAATGGTACCGATGCCGATCACACATTTAATAAACAGCTCGTTCTTCAGAGTATCCTCAATGCTGCGTGCCAGCTTTTCCAGATCCTCCGCTGTGGTGGTGGGAGTGATCTGCTTGATGATGGCAACATCGGTTTCATTGATGCTCAGGACGAAATCCTGCAGCTTGTCCGGGAACATACCTGCCAGCACGTCCACAGTTGCCACATCGCTGTTGCCAAGCTGACGGACAAGGAATACAGCACGGGGTGCGTCAGTAGCGAAATGCAGCTCCTTGGCACGGATGTAAATATCGCCAGGGAGGATATTATCCATAATAATATTCTTCACGAAAGTGCCCCGGTCATGCTTTTCTTCATAAAACACCTTGGCATCGTTCAGCGCCACATATGCCATGGTGCAGTAGGCTCTTGCCAGCTCATCATCGCCGGTGCAGAATACGCCATACTCAAAGTAATTGGAATTGTTGACAATGGCTTTGAAGGTCTTCTGACCGAAGGTGACCACATCCTCAGGAGAATTGGCAACCTTCAGCGCTGCGTCCGACCAACGCTCCCCCAGCAGGGACATATCCGTACAGGAGATCACGCAGCCATCGGTATCCACAACGCCAAAAACACGGTCAGTCAGGTCCTTGAGCTGAACCATTACGCTCTGAAAAACACTGTTGGACATAATTGAGTCCTCCTTAGTAAATTGCACAAATACGCATTTCACAAAATTGCACTATCATTATATATCAGTTTTGCACATTTTGCAAGTACCTTTTGACATATTATTGCAAAATCTATGATATTTTTTGTGGGTATTGTCATATAGCCCGACCCAAACCCTTTTTTGCACAGGCTTTTTTATCCGTGACTTTTTATAAAATTCTACAATATGCCATCCAAAAGTTCTTACGGAAGGGAATTTCGGGCTGCCATCCCTCTTTTCAGTCCCAGTTAAGCATGCTACAGAACCGATTCTTAAAAATCTTAACATAAAATACCACACAATTCCAAAATAATGCTTGCATTTTTCACAACATAGCAGTATAATGGGCAATGAAATTTATATGAATTCGTATCTCCAAAGGAGGAAGGTCATGCGTATTGTCCCTGGTTTTGTCGTTCGCCAAATCGCCGGTGAGACCATCGCAATCCCCGCCGGACCTGCCGCCCGTCAATTATCCGGTTTGCTTGCCCTAAACGGAAGCGGCAAGCTTCTGTTCGACCTGCTCCAGTCCGAGCAGACCGAGCAAAGTCTGGTTCAGGCACTGCTGGATCATTACGAAATTGATGCCGCCACTGCGCAAGCAGATGTCACGGAATTTTTACAAACGCTCCGCAGCAACGGAGTCTTGCAAGAGCATTAACACAGAGGTTTTCTGCTGTGTATCCCGGAAGGTAGGTTGTGAGTATGAAAATGAAATATGAAAAGCCCATCGTAGCCGTGGATCGCTATGAACTGAGCCAAGCCATCGCCGGCTGTTCCATCAAGGTCGGTCAGACCAGCAGTCAGTGCTTTCTGAAGGATCCCGACGTTCCCCCCCAGACAAAGACCTTTGCGGCTCAGGGCTGGTTCGTGGATGCCAAGGGCTGCCATGTTATCACCGTTGCCGGTACTACTTATGACGGTGTGTGCTACCACACCCAGGTCAACGGCGCTCTGATTTCCTGATATGGGTGGGCCATATCGGTACAAAATTCGTTTTTCCGGGATCGTGGTGGAGTTTATTCTCCCCACCCCCATTCAGCCACCGGATAACATGGAGTTACTCCGGTGTGACAGCCCCGTACCTGCACAGGATACCTATACCCTGCGTCTGTTGGAGCGCCCCCTTCGCCCCCGAAAGCTCATGGTCAGCTCTCATGGGGAAGCCCGAATATTCCACACTTCAAAAGGCTGGCTGCACATCTACCCCGCCCTCGGCGATGGGAATGGATGTCAGGTAGCCTGTCTTTTCTGCCCAAATGGCAAGCACACCATCTACTACCCTGCCTCCCGTTGGGAGGAATACTCCGAAGTATGGCGGTTTGCCCATCTGATTTGCGGCGAACGACTGCTGCTGCGGCACAATGCCTTCCTGCTGCACAGCTCCCTTGTACGGCTCCACGGTAAAGCGGTTTTGTTCTGCGGTGCTTCCGGTGCCGGCAAGTCCACCCAAGCCAGCCTTTGGCAGGAGCATCTGGGTGCGGAAATCCTCAACGGCGACCGCACCGTCATTCAGCGCCGGAAGGACGGTTTCTGGGGCAGCGGCTCTCCATGGAGCGGCACCTCCGGCATCTACTCTCCGGAAGAAGCCCCCATTGCCGGTATTTTTCTGGTGGAGAAAGCACCGGAAAACCGGGTGGAAAAGCTGGGCTTTCCTGCCTTCTCCACTTTGCTGAGCCAAACCATCGTCAATAGCTGGGATCCGGAATTCATGGATGCAGTCACGGGATTGATTGCCGATGTGATGGATACCGTTCCCATTTACCGTCTGTACTGCCGCCCCTGCAAGGAAGCGGTGCTGCTGGTACACGATACCTTATTTGGGAAGGAGAACGCACCATGAGTACCTGCTCCGATATTCGCCGCACCCTCTGCCGCAAATGCGCAGGGCTTGGCATCCCGGTCAGCGGTATTTTCGAACTGACCCCCCGGTGCAATCTGCAATGCCGAATGTGTTATGTGCGTTTATCCCCCCAACAGATGGCACCGATTGGACGGGAGCGCACCTGCGAAGAATGGCTGGAGCTTGCCCGTCAGGCACGGGATGCCGGAATGGCATTTCTGCTGATCACCGGCGGTGAGCCAACTTTGCGGCAGGATTTCTGCCGGATTTATGAAAATTTGGCTGGGATGGGACTCTCCATCAGCCTCAACACCAACGGTACCATGCTGACCCCGGAGATTCGGGCATTGTGGCACCGTTTGCCCCCTGCGCAGGTAAACATCACACTGTATGGCACTTGTCGGGAGGATTACGCTGACCTTTGCCAAAATCCCGATGCCTTTGACGCGGTGGTGGACGGCGTTGCATGGCTGAAAAGCGAAGGCATTCTCGTCCATCTGAACACCACCATCGTCCCCACCAACTATCACAAATGGCAGGAAATCGAAGCCTTCGCCCGGGAACGGGGTCTGGAGCTTCGGATGACCACCTACTGCTTCCCACCCAACCGTCGGGACTGCTCCTGCTTTGAGCGGCTGGAACCGGAGGTTGCCGGAGAGCTGATTGTGAAAGATACCCTTTATCGGGAAGGTGCGGAATCCCTTCGTGCCAAACTTCTGGATCTGGACACTCCCCTGCCCCGAAGCTGCGAGCTGGACAACGGAGAGCCTATGCAGTGTCTGGCAGGCAGAAGTCAGTTCTGGGTAACCTGGAACGGGGATATGACCCCCTGCGCCATGCTCACCACCCCCAAGGTGCAGCCCTTCCGTGACGGTTTTGTCAACGCATGGGAGGAACTGCGGACGCTGTGCGACCCCATTCGCCTTTGCCCGGAATGCGTGGACTGCCCGGAGCAGAAATCCTGCATGAACTGCGCCGCGGTAACCTTCGCGGAAACCGGTCGCTTTGACGGAAAGCCGGAATATATGTGCCGCCTGAACCGTGCCTATCGGGAAACCCTGAAAAAGACCGTGGAAGCACTGGACAACATAACTGTAAACTGAAAACAAGCAAAAATAGGGCTGTCTCAAAATGATTGTTTGAGACAGCCCTATCGTCATGTTATGTAAACACAACAATTTATCACCATGTTTCATTCCTGTTTCGCCCATTGGGGGTAATGCTCCCAGATTTGGGTTTTTCCCCGATGGGGCAGCGTCAGGCGGCAGGAGTAAAGCATGGGGGCTTTCTGTTCATCCCTTGCGCCGTATTTGTGGTCGCCCACCAGAGGATATCCCCGACTGGAAAACTGCACCCGAATCTGGTGGCTTCTGCCGGTATGCAGGCGGATATGCACCAATGAGGTTTCCCCTTCTGTCAGGCGGCGAAACTCCAGTCTGGCTTTCTTGACCCCTTTCCGCTCCCGTTTGACGGCAAAGACCTTATTCTTTGCGCTGTCCTTCCACAATAAATCCTGCCAGTCTCCCTGCTCCGGAGGGACTCCGTGGACAAGCGCCACATACTCCTTAATCATACTCCCCTCCTGAACGCATCGGGAAAGGGCTGCTGCCGCCGGCTTTGTCCGGGCATAGACCATCACGCCCCCCACGTTCAAGTCCAGACGGTGGATGGGGTATATTTCACCGCCGATTGCCGCCTGTAAAGCTGCCGGCAGTTCATGCTCCGAGTCCATCCCCACGCTTTTGACACAGACCACGATGGTGGAATCCTGATACAGTATTTCCATGGTTTCCCCTCCTTTTTCTATAGTATACCACCCCAAGGGCAAAAAGTCCATGCTTGCAAGACTCCCGAAACGGGTGTATAATAGATGCCGAAACGGAGGAACTCTTATGACAACAAAGGATTATCAGAAAAAATCCCCCCTGAGAATTTTCTTGGGTTACTTCAAGCGGCATCGCGCACTGTTTGCCGTGGATATTTTGTGTGCGGTACTCATTTCCGTCATTGACCTGACCTTCCCCCTGATTACCAGAAGCGCTCTGTATGACCTTCTCCCCAACGCCAAATACAAGACCTTCTTTGTGATTATGGTGGCAGCGCTGGCATTTTATCTGCTGCGGACATTTCTGAATTACATTGTCTGCTACTACGGTCACACCTTCGGTATTCGGGTAGAGGCGGACATCCGCTCGGATTTGTTCCGGCATATGCAGGAAATGGGCTACGACTTCTACGACCGCAACCGCACCGGTCAGCTTATGAGCCGCCTGACCTCAGACCTTTTTGACCTGACGGAGCTTGCCCACCACGGCCCGGAGGATTTGCTTACCTCTACATTGACCATTATCGGTGCTTTGATCGTCAGGGGTACCATCCAATGGCGGCTGGCGGTGGTAGTGGCAATCACCATTCCCATCTTCCTGCTGACGGTAATGTCCATGCGGCGGAGTATGGCGAAGGCTTCCAAAACCGTCAAGCAGACCACCGGTCACATCAACACCGAGATTGAAAGCAGTCTTTCCGGCATCCGCACCGCCAAGGCTTTTGCCAACGAAGCGGTGGAAAGCGCCCGGTTCGAAGCTGCCAACGATATTTTCAAGACCTCCAAGCGGCAGTTTCACAAAGCCATGGGCCGCTTTGCCAGCTCCATGGAATTCTTTCTGTGCAGTCTGAACGTGGTCATCATCGGCTTCGGCGGTTTTATGATTATGAAAGGTCAGATGGATTACCGTGACCTTTTGACCTTCACGCTGTACATTGCCAGCTTTGTTGCCCCCATGCGGAAGCTCTCCGGCTTTTCCGAGCTGTTTGCCAACGGCTTTGCCGGTCTGAACCGCTTTGTTGACCTGATGCGTACCGAGCCTTCCCTGCAGGACAAAGAAAACGCTCAGCCGCTTCAAAACGTTCAGGGAGAGATTGTGGTGGAGAAGGTTTCCTTCGCCTACAATGAGGATCTGGATGTGCTGAAGGATGTTTCTCTGACGGTACAGCCCGGGGAAACCATCGCCATTGTTGGCCCTTCCGGCGGCGGAAAGACAACGTTATGTAAACTTATCCCCCGTTTTTATGATGTGGACAGCGGCAGCATCCGCATTGACGGTCAGGATGTTCGGGATGTGACCCAGCGTTCCATCCACGAGAACATCGGCATTGTTCAGCAGGATGTGTTCCTCTTTGCGGACACCATCTTTGAAAACATCCGCTACGGACGGCCCGATGCCACGAAAGAAGAGGTCATCGAGGCAGCGAAGAAGGCGGAAATCTACGAGGATATCATGGCGATGCCCGACGGCTTCGACACCTATGTGGGAGAGCGTGGCACTCTGCTCTCCGGCGGTCAGAAGCAGCGGGTTGCCATCGCCCGTATTTTCCTGAAAAATCCCCCCATTCTGATTTTGGACGAAGCTACCTCCGCTCTGGACTCTGTGACCGAAGCGAAAATTCAGGCAGCCTTCGACTCTCTGGCGCAGGGACGCACGACTCTGATCATTGCCCATCGGCTGTCCACCATTCGCTCGGCAAGCAGGATCATCTCCATTGCCGACGGTGTGATTACCGAATGCGGCACCCATCAGGAGCTGATGGAGCAGGGCGGCACTTACGCAGAGCTGTACCGCACCCAGAATGCCGGAAGCTGGCAATAACACAAACCGCTCCCCAAATGGGTGATGTTCTTAGCGGAGAATTTATACTTTGAGCAAAGTGCAAGCATCGCATTTGACTAGTCAAACGCAAATATGGGCTAAGCCCAAACCCTTATAACGACAGAAAGAGATAACAAATCGGTTCGTAGCCGAAATGTTATCTCTTTTTCTGTTGGTTTAATGAAATCGTTGCGTGGCAACGATGAAATCTTCACTTCGTTCAGATGAAATCCAAGGACAAGTCCTCGGATGAAATCAAATCCGTCTAAATACAACCCTGCGAAGCAGGATTTCATCGCAAACGCGATTTCATCCACCGGAGGTGGATTTCACCCGTCGAAGACGGATTTGACTGCGTGTTCTCCGTTAAGGATAACACGCTAATCAGGGAGCGGTTTTATTTGGTTATTGTGGAATCCCCAGCCGGTGGCAGATGTCCTGCAGTCCTTCCAGAATCTCCTGCCGGGAAAAATTGCATCGGGTCAGGGTTTCATCCGAAAGGCGGTTTAAGTCCTCGTAAAACCGCAGGGCGGCATCGTATACCTGCTGCCCCGGGTTTTCCAGCGCTTCATAAAGCAAATTCTCCGCTTCGCAAATCTTCTCCTGCCGCACCAAGGTCTGAAGCTGCAGGTACAGCGGATTCTCCCCTGCGGTGGCAGGTGCCCGGGTGTCGATGGTCACCATGTGGGTCTTCTCCCCCGTCAGGATATAGCGGAGCATGGCAATCAGGCTCTCAATCTGCCGCATAAGCCAGTCATAATGGTAAGACATTCTCCACCTCAGTTCAGCAGAATGAAGCCAACGGTATTGATGGCGAAATTGGCAAACATATGCACCAGCCAGGATACATACAGGCAATCCATCTTCTCGTTGAGCCAGTTAAAAATGACACCGCCCACTGCCAGACCTGCCAGCACCAGAACACTCAAGCCCAGTCCAAACCAGCCGGTCATCATCGCCACATGATAAAGGGCAAACACCACGGCGCTAAAAAAGTAGGCAAACCCACGGCTGGACAGTTTCTTGAGATTGGTAAACAGAAATCCACGGAAGAAGAATTCCTCCAAAAAGGAATTGACGAAGGAGATGTACAAACTGACCCAAAGGAAATTATCCCTTGTCACCCCGGCATTTTCCGTCAGGCTTCCGGCAATTTGGGAGAAGTCGAAGAAGGAACGGGTCAGAAAATAACCCCCGACAATCACGGCATAGACACCCAGTCCCAATCCCAGTGCCATGGCAAACCCCTGCTTCCGGAAACGGAAGATTTCTTTCATGGGTATGAGTTTACATAATATCGTCAATACCACCGGGATCACGGCGAACATTCCCAGCTTGATGGCGGATTTCACGGCATAGCCGGGGCGCAGTACCCCATCCACCCATGCCATCACCAGACAGCACACTGCCGCCGTCAGCAGCAAAGCCAGCAGAGGCAAAACTTTGCGCTTCATCACATCTTCTCCGGAGCAGAGAAGCCCAGAATTTCAATGCACTTCTCCAGCAGTTCCATGGTCAGACCCATCAGGGCAATATAACCTGCCTGCAATTCCTTATTCTCCTCCTTGAGGATGGGGGTTTCATGGTAGAACTTATTGGCGGCACCGGCAAGCTCATAGATATAGGCGCAAATCAGATTGGGAGCGGAGGCATTCAGCGCCGCTTCCATGACACCGCCAAACTTGGTGATGGCAAGCATCAGCTCCTTGGCACAGGCGTTGGCGGCAGGCTGGATGCTCAGGTGCTTCCACTCGCCGTACCGGGACAAAATGGACTTGATCCGCACGATGGTGTACAGAATATACGGGCCGGTATTGCCCTCAAAGGCGGCAAAGCGATCCAAATCGAAGATATAGTCCTTGGTGGGCTGGTTGCTCAGGTCGCCGTATTTCAGGGCAGCCATAGCGATCTTGTGGGTGGTCTGCTCCACCGCATCCTCGCTGACAATCTGGTTTTCCACGACCTTGGCACGGACAAAATCCGTAATCATGGCAATAAGCTGCTCCAGTCGCATGACACCGCCTTCACGGGTCTTGAAGGGCTTGCCGTCCTTGCCGTTCATGGTACCGAAGCCCACGTGCTCCAGTTCGGTTTCCTCACGGACGATACCTGCCTTACGGGCTGCACGGAATACCTGCTCAAAGTGGAGGGACTGCCGCTTATCCGTCAGGTACAGCATTTTGTCAGGATTAAAGTCCTGCATCCGCTGCACCATAGTAGCAAGGTCGGTGGTGGCATAAATGGAAGAACCGTCGGACTTGACCAGAATGCAGGGCGGCACTTCCTTTTTGTCGCTTTCCTCGGCAACGGGCATGACCAACGCACCCTCGCTGAGGACTGCCAGACCCTTGGCTTTGATATCCGCAATCATGGCAGGGATATAGGGATCGGCATCGCTCTCGCCCAGCCAGGACTCGAAGTGGACATCCAGATCATCGTAAATCTTGGTCATATCCGCTACGGACAGCTTCATGATATGCTGCCAGATGGCGCGGTAACCGGGACGGCCCTGCTGCAGCTCAAAGGTGGCATTGTGGGCCTTTTCAGCAAAGACTTCATCTTCCTTCTTCTTTGCCGCGGCGGCAGGATAAATTTCCTCCAGCTGGGAAATGGTGAAGGGAGGCTCTTCGGGGTAAGCCCCGGTATAGCCCGGGTCAAAATAGCAAAGGTCGGGCTGACGCTCCTGCAATTCGGTAATAATCAGACCCATCTGCAGACCCCAGTCGCCCAGATGGATGTCACCAATGGCGTGGTAGCCCATGAACTTATAAAGCCGCTTCAGGCTCTCACCGATGATGGCAGAGCGCAGGTGACCGATATGCAGGGGCTTGGCAACGTTGGGGCCGCCATAGTCCACCACGATGGTCTTCCCGGCTCCGGTCTTCTCCACACCGAAATCGGGGGCAGTACGCATCTCCTCCAGATAAGACTGCAGGAAGGCATCGCTGAGCTTCAGATTGATAAAACCGGGCATAACTGCCTCAGCCAGAGAATAATCGCTTTCGTCCAGCTTGGCAACCACCGCATTGGCAATTTGGATGGGGGCGCACTTATACTGCTTTGCGGCAGAAAGAGCGCCGTTACACTGGTACTCGCACAGGTCAGGGCGGTTGGACACGGTGACTCTGCCGAAGGAGGCATCGTAGCCGGCTTCGGCAAAGGCGGTCTGCATTTTTTCCGTGATGATATCTAAAATCTTTTTCATACAATCAATCTCCCTGTAAAAAGGAATTACTGGGACTGCTTATTCTGAGCCACCCACTCCAGATAATCATCGTAGGTGCCGTAGCGGTCCACAATGGTGCCGTCGGGCTGGAAGGCAATAACACGGTTACAGGTAGAGGTCAGCATCTCATGGTCGTGGGATGCCAGCAGTACCACGCCGTTGAAGGCTTCCAGACCCTTGTTCACCGCCTGAATGGACTCCATGTCCAGATGGTTGGTGGGCTGGTCCAGCAGCACCACGTTGGCGCCGCTGAGCATCATCTTACTGAGCATACAGCGAACCTTCTCGCCGCCGGAGAGGACATCTACGCTCTTGAAAACGTCCTCATTGGAAAACAGCATTCTGCCCAGGAAGCCACGGAGGTACACATCGTCCTTCTTGGTGGAGTACTGCCGCAGCCAATCCACCAGAGGCATCTTGTTGCCTTCGAAATAAGCGGAGTTGTCCTTGGGCAGGTAGCTGCGGATGGTGGACACGCCCCACTTGATGGAGCCTTCGTCCGGCTCCAGCTCGCCCATGAGAATCTGGAACAGAGCGGTCTGTGCCAGCTCGTTTTCACCAACGAAGGCAATCTTATCGGTTCTGCCCACGGAGAAGTAAACCTTATCCAGCAGCTTGACACCGTCCACAGTGACGGAAACGTCCTTAACCGTCAGAATATCCTTGCCCAGCTCCCGTTCCGGCATAAAGCCAACGAAGGGGTAACGACGGGTGGAGCAGGGCATCTCTTCCACGGTCAGCTTATCCAGCAGCTTCCGACGGGCGGTAGCCTGCTTCGCCTTGGACTTATTGGCAGAGAACCGCTGAATGAAAAGCTGCAGCTCTTCAATCTTCTCCTGATTGCGCTTATTCTTGTTGCGCAGCATTGCCTGAACCATCTGGGAGGACTCATACCAGAAGTCATAGTTACCCACATACATCTTAATCTTGCCGTAGTCAATATCCACGGTGTGAGTACACACAGTATTCAGGAAGTGACGGTCATGGGACACCGCAATGACCATGCCGGGGAAGTCCAGCAGAAAGTCTTCCAGCCAGTTGATGGCTTCAATGTCAAGGTTGTTGGTAGGCTCGTCCAGCATAACGATATCGGGATTGCCAAACAGCGCCTGTGCCAGCAGCACCTTAACCTTCAGACGGGGGTCGGTAGCACCCATCATGTCATAGTGCAGCTCCGTGCCGATGCCCAGACCCTGCAGCAGACGGGATGCATCGGACTCAGCCTCCCAGCCACCCAGCTCCGCAAATTCCGCTTCCAGATCCGCAGCCCGAAGACCATCCTCATCGGAGAAATCCTCCTTATCATAGATGGCATCCTTCTCCTTCATCACATCGTACAGATGCTGGTTACCCATAATGACGGTGTCCATGATGGTATATTCATCGTAGGCATTCTGATTCTGCTTCAGGACGGACACACGCTTGTCAGGGTCGACGGTAATGCTGCCGGAGGTGGATTCCAACTCACCGGTGAGCAGACGCAGGAAGGTGGACTTACCCGCACCGTTGGCACCGATGATGCCATAGCAGTTGCCGGGCAGGAATTGCAGGTCTACGTGCTGAAACAGCCATTGACCACCAAATTGCATACCGAGATTGCTTACTGTAATCATGTTATTCTCCTTAGATCTCCATTGATAATCGCCTTCAGGCACACAGCTATACATTATAATAATAACACATTTTCCCGAAGAATCAAGTCTTTATGAACAAATGAATAACTTTTCAAAAGAGGGGTTGCTTTTTTCCAATATCGCGGTATAATATTAGCACTCACACACTTCAAGTGCTAAAAAGGAAGGTTACCTATGAAAAAGCGTCAATTCAAAGCAGAGTCCAAGCGGCTGCTGGATCTGATGATCAACTCCATCTACACCCATCGGGAGATTTTCCTTCGGGAGATTATCTCCAATGCCAGCGATGCCATCGACAAGCTGGCTTACACCGCTCTGACCGACGAGCAGGTCGGCTTGAGCCGTGAGGATTTCGCCATTACCATCACCTGCGACCCCGAAAGCCGCACCATCACCGTTTCCGACAACGGCATCGGCATGAACAAGGACGAGATGGTGGAAAACTTGGGCACCATCGCCAAGTCCGGCTCTCTGGGCTTCAAGCAGGGTCTGGAAAACGCCGAGGATATCGATATCATCGGTCAGTTTGGTGTGGGCTTCTACTCCGCCTTTATGGTGGCATCCTCTGTCACCGTCATCTCCCGTCGCTACGGTGAGGATACCGCATGGAAATGGGTTTCCGACGGTGCGGACGGCTATACCATCGAGGAAGCCGAACGTGCCTACCCCGGTACGGACATCATCATGACCCTGAAGCCCGACACCGAGGAGGATGATTTCTCTGTCTATCTGGAGGAAACCGAAATCCGCGGTCTGATTAAGAAGTACTCCGACTACATCCGCTACCCCATCCGCATGGAGGTCACCAAGCACCGCAAGGCAGAAAGCGGCGATGCCGTGGAAACCTACACCGAGGTGGAAACCCTGAATTCCATGGTGCCCATCTGGCAGCGGGCAAAGAAGGATGTCACCGCCGAGGAATATGACACCTTCTACCGGGAAAAGTTCTTCGACTATGCCAAGCCCCTGAAGGTGATTCACTTCGGTGTGGAGGGCAGCGTCAGCTTTAAGGCTTTGCTGTATATCCCCGGCAAAGCCCCCTACGATTTCTACACCAAGGATTTCAAGCCCGGTCTGCAGCTTTACTCCTCCGGTGTGATGATTATGGAAAACTGCGAAGACCTGCTGCCGGAGCATTTCCGCTTCGTCCGCGGCATTGTGGACAGTCAGGATTTGAGCCTGAACATCAGCCGGGAAATGCTGCAGCATGACCGTCAGCTCACCATCATTGCCCGAAGCATCGAAAAGAAGATCCGCTCCGAGCTTGCCTCTTTGCTGGAAAATGACCGGGAGGGCTACGAAACCTTCTACACCGCCTTCGGCAGACTGCTGAAGTACGGTACGGTTTCCGATTACGGCGCACACAAAACCGTCTGTCAGGATCTGCTGCTGTTCTTCTCCCACAAGGAGGGCAAGCCCGTAACCCTGAAGGAGTATGTGGCTGCCATGCCTGAGGGTCAGGAAAAGATTTACTACGTTTCCGGTGAGAACAAAGACCGCCTTGCCAAACTCCCTCAGGTGCAGACTCTCAGCGCCAAGGGCTACGATGTGCTTCTGTTTACCGATGACGTGGACGAGTTCATTCCCCAGACTCTGATGACCTACGAAGAAAAGGGTTTCTGCAACGCCGCCACCGAGGATCTGGGACTGCAGACCGAGGAGGAAAAGCAGGCTCTGCAGAGTAAGTCCGAGGAAATGAAGGGTATGCTCACCTTCGTCAAGGAGGCTCTGGGCGAGCAGGTTAAGGATGTCCGTCTTTCCACCGACCTTGGCTCCCATGCCGCCTGCCTGACTCCCGAGGCAGGAATGAGCTTCGAAATGGAGAAGTATATGAAGCGGATGAACCCGGAGTTTGCCATAAGCGTAGGCAGAATTCTGGAACTAAACCCGGAGCATGACGCGGTCAAGGCGCTGCTTGCCACCATGACCACCGACCCCCTGAAGGCAAAGGATTATGCTCAGCTTCTGATGTATCAGGCTCTGCTGATGGCAGACCTCCCCATTGAAGATCCCACCGCATATGCCGAGCTGATTTGCAAGCTGATGGTATAAAGGGATTGCCAATTTCTGAAATCCGTGTTAAAATGATGCTGACGGCAGGTTTTTTCCTGCGCCGTCAGCATTGTTTTTTCGGGAGGTGGCGATATGTCGGATTTCCCTGACTTTTTGATACAATTGCTGTTGGTTGTTTGCATATCCATAGGGGTTTCGGAATATGTATTTCTTGCTCTCGGTCTTTTTACCATGGCGAAGCAGAGAAGCCTCAGGGGCAGCGGACTTGCCTGGCTTCCTCTGGGCAATCTGTATCTTCTGGGGCGGCTTTCCGACCGCTACCGCCTGCTATCCCGTGGGAAAAAGCGGTTTCAGCGTTGGGTGCTGCCCTCCCTTTCCCTGATTCAAAAGCTCGCCTTGATAATTACCCTGATGGGGTATTTGGCTATGCTTGCTTATTTTTCCCATGGCCTGCACGACAACTGCGAGTTTGCCCACGAGGAAGTTTTGGATGTCGCAATTCAAGGTGGAAATGCCGTGGGAGTTGCATTGCCCGTTGCGGGGGTATCCCTGATTCTGCTGAGAATTTTCAAGTGCATTGCTTTCCGGAATGTGATGCTGAGCTGTGGGGATACCGGTGTCAGGAGCATAATCGGAATTATCTTCTGTGGGTTGGGAATTGAGCTTCCCATGGCAGTATTTGTGTTTCTGGGAAGAGATGCGGAGATTGCATTTCCCCCGGAGATATGTTATGATGAACCTATCATTCAGTGAAAGGAGTTTTTTCTATGTACGATTCTTCAGAACAATTCATGGCTGCGTTTGCCGCAATTTATCTTATCGTCTTTGGCGCGCTCTACACCCTCCTGATCGCATGGTCGGTTGTAAGCTATATTTTCACAAGCCGCAGTTTACATACTATTGCCAAGCGGCGGGGGATCGATAAGCCTTGGCTGGCATGGGTGCCGGTGGGCAATGCATGGATACTGGGCTGCATTTCCGACCAGTACCGCTACTTTGCCCGGGGGCAGGTAAAAAACAAGCGTAAAAAGCTGGTTGTATCGGAAATTTTCGCCCTTGCCGCCTTGGTGCTGTTCCTGATCTTCTACATCGCAATTATTGTAAATGTGATTACAGCAGCCAATCACGATGATGTCAGCTTCTCCGCCGTAGCCCCGGTATTTGGCTCGTTTATCAGCTTCTTCCTTGTGTTCTACGGATTTATAGCTGCAACCATTGTGTATTCCGTGTTCTACTACATGGCGCTTTATGACTTGTTTAACTCCTGCGATCCCAAGAGGTGTCTGGTTTATTTCCTGGTGGGCATCTTTACCTCTTATCCCCTGCCCTTCTTCCTGCATATGTGCCGGAACAAAGATTTGGGTATGCCTCCCCGTCAGGAAGCGGCACAGCCTGAAATTACAGAAGAATAATGATTAGAAAAAGAGAGGATTCTATATGAGTTTGTTTGACATTTTCAGCGAACTGGGTGCTGAGCTTCCCGCTGAAACCGCGTTCTCCCTGATGTACTCTATGTACTCGGTTTTCTTCAGCAGCATTTTCGGTATCATCACCTACATCTTCCAAGGTCTGAGCTTGAGTGCCGTTGCCAGACGCAGAGGAATTGAGAAGCCCTGGCTGGCATGGGTGCCGGTGGGCAATATGTGGATGCTGGGCTGCATTTCCGACCAATATCGCTACGTTGCCAAGGGTCAGGTAAAGAACCGCCGCAAGACCTTAATGGTACTGCATATTGTAACTTTAGTGCTGGTTATTGTGGTTTTGTCTTTGTGCGTTGCACTTCTGGTTCAGTGCATTAACGCCATCGCCTTGGATTTTGATGATGCCGCCACAGCCGGTATACTGGGTCTGACTTTGGTGATGCTTGCAGTGTGCTACGGTATGCTGGCAGTTGACATTGTATTGATTGTCCATCAGTACATTGCTCTGTTTGATTACTATCGCTCCACCGACCCCAATCGTTCCTTGCTGTACTTCCTGCTGAGCTTCATCGGCTACCCCATGCCCTTCCTCATGTTTATCTGCCGGAATAAGGACGGCGGTATGCCCCCCAGACAAGAACCTCAGGAGCCTCAGGAGCTTCCTCCCGTGGCAGAATACTAAACCGAATAACAAACGCCTTGCTGCCCTCTGACAGCAAGGCGTTTATTTTGGAATGTGTGAGAAATTGTTGTTTAACTTACAACACAGGCGACTTGGCTCTCCCTTTGGGAGAGCTGGCACGCCGTAAGGCGTGACTGAGAGGGCAATCCGAAAAATGTGTCGGTATCGCCTGCGGCGATGTGATTTTCTTTAAGAAAATCACGACGCCCTCTCCGCCCCCTTCGGGGGCACCTCTCCCATAGGGAGAGGCAAGTGACATATGCGTAATCGAACTTCAAACAACAATTTACCGCTGCATCAGAGG
>JAFULI010000071.1 GCA_017473455.1 Oscillospiraceae bacterium | reverse complement strand
TGACCTGGATGGCTTCCTCAGTCACGGTGATTGCGTAGGTAACGGGATCGATGCTGATGGTGACGTTAGCATAGGTGGAAACGCTCAGAGCATAGTTCTCAGCGGGCCATGCCTTGTCCCAAGTGCCATTGGTGATCTTGAACTCGTAATCGCCCTTCTTCAGAGTCAGGGTGATGGAGTTGTCAACCAGCTTGTACTCCTCGAGGCCGTTCTTCCAGCCGGTCATGGAGCCTGCCAGATAGAAGTCATAGACAGGAGCCTCATAAGCGGCGTTCAGGGTCAGAGAGCCGTCCTCATTGACGGTCATGGTGAAGGTGATCTCCACGCCGCCGGGAACCATCAGCTTGTTGGAATTCTCACCGGTGATGTCGGTGGTGTACAGAGTAGCGGAAGTAACGCCCTCGCCCAACCAGCCGTTGGTCATGTACCATGCGCCGTTGTTGGTCTTAACAGCAACATAGCTGTCGACATCGAAGGTGGCAACCAGAGTGCCGTCGACGAACTTATACTCGCCCAGATTTTCGGAATCTTCCTCGCAGCCGTAGTTGGCACCGTTGATGTAGCCGAACAGGTAGAACTCGTCGGGTACAGGCTCGGGATCAACCTCGGAGCCGGAGCTATTCAGTTCCACATTCAGGGCAATCTTAGCCTGAACGCCCTGGAAGCTGTAGAACTTAACAGAGACAACGTCGCCCTTGGCAACAGTCATGGTGTGGGTGTAGTTACCGATGTCATTACCGTTGACATTCAGGCCAATCATGCCCATCATGAACTGTCTGGGGATGAAATCAGCGGGGCACTCGCTCCAGGAAGCGGAGTACTCGTCGTAAGTGGACAGACCGACAACGGTCAGAACCAGCTCGCCGTCAGACTCGGCGGTGAAGGTGGTGGTGATACCATCCTGAGTGCCGCCGGGCATCTCGATATCGTTGTTGCCCAGAGTCAGAACGGGATCTTCGGTATCGCCGCCTTCTTCAGCAGCGGTGGTGTCCACGGTAACGACCATGGTGCAGCCCTCGCCGGTAGTAGCGTCCATAGCGGAGGTGTCCAGAGTCATGGTGATGGTAGCAGTGTAGCCCTCGGGAACAACGACAGAGCTGTTGCCCTGAGCATTGTGCCATGCAGTCTGAGTCTCGCCGGAAACGATCTCGATACCGGAAGCCCAGTTGTGAGTCCAAGCGCCGTTAGCAGCGAACTTGAACTGATAGGTGCCGGCAGCAACGCCGGAGAAGGTAGCGGTGTAAACACCGTCAACCAGTATCATCTTGTTGCTTTCCAGCTCCCAGTCGGCACCGGTCAGGCCCTCGTCACCGACAACAGCGATGTAGTCGATAACGATGTCTTCCTTAACGACATCACCGATGCCGTAGCCGGAGATGGTGATCACGCCGGTGGTGGGATCAAAGTTAACGGTAGCAGTACCGGCAACGGACATATTGAACTCGTAGTTGCCGTTTTCACCGGTGCCGCCCCAAGCGGGATCCCAGCTGCCGGTGGTAACCTTCAGGGAAACGTTGCCGGGCTCTTCGACAGCGATGTTAGCATGGTAAACACCGTTGTCGTCAGCGGTCATGATGTAGTTCTCATCGCCGTTGACCCATCCGTTGAAGGAGCCGGTAACATAGTAGTTGGTAACGACATCCTCGCCTGTTGTGGTGTCCTCGGAGCTGTCGGGCTCGGTGGTCTCGCCCAGGCAGTCGCCGGTGACCTTGACGGTGCCGTCAGCGGGAGTGAAGGTAACGGTAACAGTACCGGCTTCAGCAACGCTGAAAACGACATTGTTGTCGTAGCCCTCGGGATACCACACGCCGTTGCTGCCGGCGACCTTCAGCTGATAGTCACCAGCCTCCAGATCCATGGACAGGGTGTAGACACCGTCGGTCTCAGTCATCAGGTAGTTTGCATCGTTGCTGATCCACTCGGTCATGGTGCCTGCAACGTAGTAATCCACGACGACTTCTTCGTCGGGATTGTAGGTGGCATAATCAACGAACTGAGCGCCGTTCCAGATCATGCCGTCGCCGGGCCATGCCAGATTACCGGTCTGGTTGGTGCCATCGTTGAAGATGATCATGTTGCCAGAGCCGGCAACGATAGACACGGAGTAGATGCTGCCCTCGACCAGAGTCATAGCATCGCCGGGCCATGCGCCGTTGACAGGGCCGCCGCCTTCCACCCAAATGTAAGCGTTGACAGAAGTCCAGTTCATCGCTGCCAGGTCGATGTACACGGTTTCCATCTCGACTTCTTCGAACTCACCGCCGTAGGTACCCCAGGCAGTGCCGTTGTGGATGTTCTTCCCATCGGTGGGGACGGTGAGGTTAGCGGTCTGAGAGCCGGAACCATTGTTGAAAATGATGTTCACGGCATCAGTGGGAACCTCGATGGACCAGGTGGTGTCGTCCACCTGAGTCATTGCGGTACCGGGCCAGCTGTTGTTTTCTTTGCTGTTCCAGTAGTACGCATTGACCTTAGACCACTTCTTCACGCTGTTGTCGAAGTAGATGGTCACGGTTTCCTCGCTAAATGCCAGAGCTGCGGCGGGCAGCAGAGCCATAACGAGGGCCAAGCAGAGCATGATGCTCAGCAGGCGCTTGGTAGATGTTCTCATGTGTGTTTCCTCCTTAATAATTTTTTGCGAGGGTTTAACAGCATTATTATAATGCAAAACCCCATTTTATGAAATTGGCAAAATAGCAAAATTACGTCATGCAGTTTCGTGCAATATTCCAGTTTTCTATTTTTTAAACAATGGCTTTACTGCAAATTGTTGTTTACAGCACCAATCTCCCCACCGTGTCATCCTGAGCGAAGCGGAGCGGAGTCGAAGGATCTCGAACGTAAATGTTGGAAAACTATCGGAAAAGATGTAAAAACCGGACGATTAGATCCTTCGACTCGCTTACGCTCGCTCAGGATGACACGTCGAGGTGCGGCGTTTCAAACAACAATTTATCTTTCCGCCGGGAATTGTTAAAAGACCTGCCGTGGGCCGGCAGGTCTTTTTCTTTGGTATTATTCAGATTTGTACCATGTAGGCAGGGTATCCATGGCGGTGCAGCCATCGAACATGGCAGTCATTTTGGTGACCTTGGAAACATCCCAGTCTTCCAGATCCAAACCGCTCAGGCTTTCGCAGTTACAGAACATATAGCTCATGTCCGTAACCCCCTGAGTATGGAGCATTTCCAATCCCCGGATACTTTGCAGCTTTACCATATCCCGAAACCAACCGGCGGTGACTTTGGGAATCAAATCCTCCAGAATGACCACCTTGGTAATGGGCGTTTCCTGCTCATGCTCACCGTTACAGCAGATTCTGCCGCCGTTGGAAATCTCACGGGCAGGGCACTCAGGCTCCTTAGCATCCCATTCCTCCACCGGAACTGTGGACAATACCACTGTATCTCCAAAGGCGGTGGCATAAACCGGGGTATACTCCACCGGCTTGACGGTATTGTTGGTGGCTCCGGGCAAAATCGGGCTTTCTCCCCTGCTGGGAACGGTAATCACAGGGCCGGAGGGCTTATCCTGCATACATCCCAGAAGCGCCAGACTCAACACCCCTGCCAGCAGGCAGACGATGGCTTTTTTCCACGTTTGAATCATAATCAATGTCCTCCGTTGGTGGATAGTAGTATTAGCATATCACCAAATTAAGTTGTTGTCAATTGACGTTTTTCTCTCTTTCCGAAAAGAAAGTTGACAAATCAACATTTATAGGGTATAATGCGCCCAACGATACTTTTGACGGGCGTATTTTTACGTCGGAAAGGAAATACTATGATGGACAGATTTGAACAATTTACTTCTGCCATCTCCGTGATCACCCGGTATATCCAGAAGCTGGAGCGGGATGAGATGGAAAAGCACGGTCTGAGGGGTGCTTTTGCCCAGTATCTGCTGGTAATGAACCGCCACCCCGAAGGCATTACCGCCGCCACTGTGTGTGAGCTTTGCGATAAAAACAAGGCTGCCGTTTCCCGTATTCTGACGGAAATGGAAGCCAAGGGACTGATTGTCCGGAAAAGCTCCGGCAGTGCCTACCGGGCACAGCTTGTGCTCACCGAAGCCGGCAAAGAAGCCGCGGAGTTTGTCCGCCGCAGAGCCTCCATCGCCGTGGAGCTTGCCGGAGAGGGAATCGCCGACGAGAACCGGAAGCAGTTTTATTCCACTTTGAACCTCATTGCCTCCAATTTGCAGACCATCTGCCGGGAGGGCATCCCTGAGGAAACCGAAACCTAAGGAGCAATTTTATGCGCGTTACCATCGTGATTGATTCTACCGTTGATGCCCGTCCTGCCGTTCGGGAGAGATGCACCGTTGTCCCCCTGCCCGTCCGCTTTGGGGACAAGGAATATATCGACGGTGTGACCATTGACCGCAAGACCTTCTATGAAATGCTGGTGGAAAGCGACACCCTCCCCACCACCAGTCAGCCCACCCCCGATGCCTTTGCCGATGCCTTCCGCAAGGCGGTGGATTCCGGAAATGAAGTTGTGGTACTGACCTTGTCGTCCAAGCTCTCCGGCACCTGCCAGAGCGCCAACATCGCTGCCATGGATTTTCCCGGTAAGGTGTATGTGGTGGACACCGGCACCGTTGCCATCGGCAGCGGTATTCTGGCGGAGCGGGCTGTGGAGCTGGCACAGCAGGGTCTGGATGCCAAAACCATTGCCGGCATCCTGACAGCGGAACGGGATAAAATCCGTGTCGTTGCCATGCTGGATACGCTGGAATATCTGAAAAAAGGCGGCAGAATTTCCAAGACCGTCGCCTTTGCCGGGGAGCTGCTTGCCATCAAGCCGGTGGTATCTGTGCAGGACGGTGAAATCGTCATGCTGGGCAAAGCCCGTGGTTCCAAGCAGGCAAACAATCTGCTGGTCAAAGAGATTGAAAACGCCGGTGGTGTGGACTTCTCTAAGCCCGTATTGCTGGGCTACACCGGTCTGAGCGATTTGCTTTTGAAAAAGTATATCGCCGACAGCGCCGCCCTCTGGGAAGAAAACGGCAGCGAGCCGGACAGCGTTCTGATTGGCAGCGTCATCGGCACCCATGCCGGCCCCGGTGCGGTAGCCGCCGCATTTTTCAGCAAGAACTAAACAAACAACTGCCTCCCGTTTTTTCCGGGAGGCAGTTTTGTTTTTTAGGAACAACAATTTTTCTTGTCCATGCATCGGGGATTATGCTTCGCTGACCAATACCTTCACGATCTCTCCCACGTACATATGGTGGAAATCCCCCTTGGGGTAATGGTCAGGGACGATGGTGGGATCCAGAAAGCCCTCGGCTTCCAGCGTTCCCTTATACAGCTTCCGGCAGACCAGCACCAGTTTGGCTTCCCGGAACCATGTGGTATTGTCAGCAAATTCCGGAGTCAGACCCACCGCGGCTACCTTATCACCATCCCGCCCGGAATGGCTGCCCAGATAGCCCAGTGCCTTTTTATACTCCCCGGGAAATACGGACAGTGTGAAAAACTCCTCCCGATCCACAAATTCCGTGGTATACCGCTGGGGGCGCAGGTAAATCACCGCCGTGGGCAGTCCGCCGCCGTGACCCCACATAGAGCCAAGATGGCCCCAGCTTGCGGTCATGGTGTTGTAGCCCCGTTCTTCGCTGCCTGCGGTGACCAGCATCCACTCCCCGGCAATCATGGTCATGGGGTTGATTTTCAGCTCCACTACGGAAATTTCCTTCATAAATGCTCCTCCTTACAGGATGCCCATTTCCCTGAGCTTAGTCAGGAACGCATTAATATCCGCTCTTGCGGTGGCTTCGTCCACATCGTACTCCGCAAGCACCGCCGCTACCAGTTCCTCCTCAGACTCTGCCTTCTCCAGCAAGTCCCAAAGGAACGCGCCGACCTCCGTCAGGAAAAACAGACCGTTGGAATCGTACACAGCCTTGCCCAGAGGTACCAGAAAGGTCTCCCCTGCCACCTGACGCTTCATCAGTTGCTTCTTAATTTCCATTCTCTTTTCTCTCCTCATAGGCACGCCATGTGGCGTTTACAGTTTCTTCGGTCATGCG
This sequence comes from Oscillospiraceae bacterium, assembly GCA_017473455.1. Lineage (GTDB taxonomy): Bacteria > Bacillota > Clostridia > Oscillospirales > Oscillospiraceae > Faecousia. The sequence goes on along the minus strand of JAFULI010000071.1, from coordinate 5,837 downwards.
GCAGACATACTCCGGCACACCGTCAAAGCTGCCGGTTTCCGTGACGCACACCGCCACGCAGACACTGCACACCTCCCGGTGCTTACAGCTTACACATTTGGCAGGCATCCGCAGGCAGCGGGTCTGCTCACGGAGGGCTTTCCATGCCGCGTCAAAGCCGGTTTCCAGCGGTCTTTGCTCCGGAGATGGCAACATACCGCAGGGAAGCATTCTGCCATCCCATGTCAGCCAGAAGCTGGTGCTGCCTGCCCGGCAGCTTACACCCACATCCGGGTCGACGGAGCATTCCTTATTCTCCACCGCCAGCAGCTGGTGCATATTCTGGGCACGCATGGCAAACTGCTCCGGGGTAAACCGCAGCAAATCCCATTCCACCGCGCATTGGGCTGCCTCCTCCGGGCTGAGCCGGTGACCGCAGTCGCCGGTGACACGGATGGGGGGATACATATACGAAGATGCTTTCGTATGCACCTCAAGCTCCTTCGCCAGTTCGAAGATTCTCTGCAAATCACACCGGTTATAGGGTGTGATGGACACATTCAGACGAACGTCAATTCCCGCCGCCTTCAGTGCCTTGATATTTTCAATCACGGTATCAAAGGCATTGGGACCGCACATTCTTTCATAGGTTTCCGCACAGCCGCCGTAAAGGGAAATGTTGATCCGGTAAGGGGGATTGTCGATGAGCTTTTGTAAAATCTCCCCTTTAATCATAGAGCCGTTGGAATTGATGGATACCAAAAGCCCCATGTCCTTCATGGCGCTGTAGATTTCGAAGAAGTCGCTTCTGACGAAGGGTTCGCCGCCGGTGAGCAGGACAAACATCATGCCGGCATCCCGGGCTTGCCGGGCAAGGGAAATCCATTGCTGCGCCGTCAGTTCCCTGCCCCTTGCCTGAACATCCTCCGGTTTCAGGTGGACGTAGCACATGGGGCAATTGAAATTACATCGGGCAGTCAGCTCAAAATTGCCGCCGATGGGCAGTCCCAGCGCCGCACCTCTGGAATGCAGAAAGGTAGACAGGATCGGCTCGGTTCTCGTGTAGGATGTCACAGGATTCCCTCCTTTTCCAATGCAATCACCGCGGTTTCATCCGGTGTGCAGGCAAGATGAAACACCGGAACACGGGTCACGATTTCCGTCAGGGTCTGGGTGCATTGCGCCAAATCCCCGTCGTTCCAGACGTTTACGCTGCAACCCTCCCACAGCGCCCGAAAAGCTGCCACACCCCGAAGGGGGGTGATCACTGTGGTGGGTGACTGACTTAAGTACACCACCGCCGCCAGCGGTACGGTGGTATTATAGGTAATTCCGGAGCTTCCGCAGAAGGGAATCCCCCGAACCTCAACCGTTTCCTTCATGGGGTAGATGGCGGCACGGTCACCGTTTCTCTGGAAAGCCCCACGATGCTCCTGCCAAAGCTGCGCCTGAGTGGATTTTCCCGTACCGGAGGGTGCGGTGAACACAATGGCTTTCCCCTTGTATTCAATCCATGCGGCATGGAGCATAATACCGCCGGAGGCTGCAATCAGATGCTCTGCCTCCAGGGCAATCAGCAGCAATTTGGAGGTTATGCCGTAGGGAATGGCGGATTTTTTGACCTGCGCCAAGGTTTCCCTACCGGTACGCTCCAGACGCAGGTACGCACCTTCCAGACTTCGCTGCAGCGCACCCTCGTACCGGATCTGGGTTTCTCCCCGACGGTAGATCCAACGGGCAGCCTCGGTATGCACCGGTTCCCCCTCCGGCTGCGGCAGGGTATCCACGACGGAAAAGGTCACATGATGCTCCCACTGCCCCGGCTGGGTACGAAACAGCTTCAGGACGCCGTCCCCCTCGGAAAGCAGGGCATCCGGGCAGGTCAGCTTCAGCCGCAGTCCGGCAATTTCATAATACTGCTCCAATCTATGCCCCTCCCTCCCGGAATATTCAAAAAATTCCAGTTATAATCATTCACATTATTTTAACATAGTTCCCCTCTATTTGTCAACCAACGGCAGGATTCAAAATAAGGAAGCATTACCAAAATGCAGCACTGCACCCAGCCCCCGTCATGTCATCCTTGGGGCTTGGGTGCAAAAACAAAGGACCGGTGCAAGCCCTTGGGGTTTGCATCAGTCCTTTGTGGGATTTCGGGGATATTTCGTTATGCCTTCGCCATCAGGCTGTCAACAAACTGGGTGGCTGCCCGGGCGGAACGGCCGCCTCGGTTCAGGGCGAACCGCTCGGCTTCCATTTCCAGACGGACGGGATCGTAGGAAATCCCCCGCTGCTGTGCCAGATGGTGGACAATCTCCAGATAGGTCTTCTTATTGGGCTTCTGGAAGGTGATTTGAATGCCAAACCGCTCACTCAGGGAGATAATCTCCTGAACGGTATCGTTGTGGTGGATGTCATCCCCTTCCCGGTCGGAGAAGGTTTCCTTCACCAGATGGCGGCGGTTGGAGGTGGCATAAATCACCACGTTGGCAGACTTGGCAGACACAGAGCCTTCCAAAATCGCCTTCAGGGCGCTGAAATTATCATCATCCTTCCGGAAGGACAAATCATCGATGAACATAATGAATTTCAACGGATTGTCGCTGAGGGCATCCAGCACCCCGGGAATCTGATGAAGCTGTTCTTTCCGAACCTCCAGAATGCGCAGGCCCTGCATCCACAGCTCGTTGACCACCGCTTTGACGGTGGAGGATTTGCCCGTACCGGCATCTCCCGTCAGCAGGATATTGGCAGCCGGTCTGCCCTGCAGCAAAGCCGTGGTGTTGTCCAGAATGATTTGCTGCTCCCGTTTATAGTCGATCAGCTCGCTGAGCCGGGTGGCATCCGGGTTTTCCACGGGGACGATTTTCCCTGCGGCATCAATATAGAACATCCGGTAACGGGCATAAATTCCGTAGCCGAATTCTCCCACTCTGCGGCAGCGCTCCCGATAATATTCCGCAAGGTCGATACACCCCGGGGTGAAACCGGGAAGCGCCTCCTGCCAGTTCAAATCCCGGCACAGTGCCTCAGGGGTCAGCTCTGCCACGGTCTGCAGGATACTCAGTTCCCGTTCCACGCATTTCTCCATCTGGGCGGAGGGGGTAACTCCCCTGCCCACCAGACGGATATAGGGATTTTCGTCGTTGCCCACGATGGTTTTCACATAGGCGGTCAGGTCATCGCTGCCCGTGGCATAGAGTTGGGAAACAAACTCCGCATACCTCGACACCGCCTCAGCAGTTTCCCCTGCCGGGGTGTCCAGATACTGTGCCAGAGCCGCAATCACCGGGTCACGCAGCAAGGAGCGGAACACCGCCAGCGAGCGAAGACGGATATTCAGGGTTTTCATACGTTCAAAATCGCGCCGGTGGCACCGCTGGAAACCAGTGCGGCATAGCGCTTCAGGTAGCCGGACAGTTCCTTCTTTTTGGGCTGGAAGGCGGCAAGGCGGCTTTGCAGCTCTTCATCGCTGATTTTCAGCTCCAGACGGTTGCCGGGGATGTCAATGGAGATGATATCTCCCTCCTGAACGATGCCGATGGCACCGCCGGAAGCGGCCTCCGGAGAGACGTGACCGATGCAGGCGCCACGGGTGGCACCGCTGAACCGTCCGTCGGTAATCAGAGCCACGGAGTTGCCCAGACCCTGACCCATGATGGCAGAGGTGGGGTTGAGCATTTCCCGCATACCGGGGCCGCCCTTGGGGCCTTCGTAGCGGATGACCACCACGTCACCGGCATGGATCTTGCCTGCCATGATGGCTGCCATGGCATCTTCCTCGCACTCAAAGACCCGGGCAGGACCTTCGTGCACCAGCATCTCCGGAAGCACCGCGCTGCGCTTGACCACGCTGCCCTCCGGTGCCAGATTGCCCCGAAGTACAGCGATGCCGCCGGTAGCGGAGTAGGGATTTTCCACGGTACGGATGACGGAGGTGTCCTTATTGATGACACCTGCCAGATTTTCTTCCAAAGTCTTACCGGTAACGGTCATGACGGAGGTATCCAGCAGACCCAGCTTGGTCAGTTCCTTGAGCACCGCGTAGACGCCGCCTGCCTCGTTCAAATCCTCCATGTAGGTGGGGCCGGCAGGGGCAAGGTGGCAAAGGTTCGGGGTCTTGGCGCTGATTTCGTTGGCAATATCCAGATTCAGCACCACACCGCACTCATTGGCGATGGCGGGCAGGTGGAGCATGGAATTGGTGGAGCAGCCCAGCGCCATATCCGCAGTCAGGGCGTTGCGAATCGCCGCCTCGGTCATGATATCCCGGGGACGGATATTCTTCTTCACCAGCTCCATAACCTGCATACCGGCATGCTTGGCAAGCTCAATTCTGGCGGAGTACACCGCAGGAATGGTGCCGTTGCCCTTCAGACCCATGCCCAGAACCTCCGTCAGGCAGTTCATGGAATTGGCGGTATACATACCGGAGCAGGAGCCGCAGGTGGGGCAGGTGTTTTCTTCGCAGACGGTAAGCTGTTTTTCGTCAATCTTACCGGCGGCAAAGGCACCCACCGCCTCGAACATACTGGAAAGGCTGGTCTTCTTGCCGTCCACTCTGCCGGCAAGCATGGGGCCGCCGCTGACGAACACCGTGGGGATATTCACCCGTGCCGCTGCCATGAGCAGACCGGGGACGTTCTTGTCACAGTTGGGAACCATGACCAGACCGTCAAAGCCGTGGGCGCGAATCATCGCCTCGGTGGAGTCGGCAATCAGGTCACGGGTGACCAGACTGTACTTCATGCCCTCGTGGCCCATGGCAATACCGTCGCACACCGCAATGGCAGGGAACACAATGGGCGTACCGCCTGCCATGGCAACACCCAGCTTGACGGCATTGACGATTTTATCCAGGTTCATATGTCCGGGGACGATCTCATTATAGGAGCTGACAATGCCAATCAGAGGGCGCTGCTGCTCCTCTTTGGTCAGTCCCAGAGCATGGTACAGACTCCGATGGGCAGCATTGCCGGGGCCGTTGACAATGGTATCTTTAATCATAGCGTTTTGCCTTCTTTCCTTTTGATAGCACAGCAGGGGAGGGTCGCTGACCCTCCCCTTTTGGATAATTAGTTGTTGATCAGCTTTTCTTCGTCGTTCCAGCTATACAGCTTACGGATATCAGCGCCCACAACCTCCAGAGGATGCTCGGCAGCAATCTTACGCATGGCGTTGAAGTGAACCTGAGCGCCGGCCTCGGACATATCCAGCAGGAATTCCTTGGCGAAGGTGCCGTCCTGAATGTCGGCAAGAACCTTCTTCATTGCCTTCTTGGTCTCCTCGGTGATGATCTTGGGACCGGTGATGTAGTCGCCGTACTCAGCGGTGTTGGACACGGAGTAACGCATTCCGGCGAAACCGGACTGGTAAATCAGGTCAACGATCAGCTTCATCTCGTGGACACACTCAAAGTAAGCGTTCCGGGGATCGTAGCCAGCCTCAACCAGAGTCTCGAAGCCTGCCTGCATCAGAGCGCAGACACCGCCGCACAGAACGGCCTGCTCACCGAACAGGTCGGTCTCAGTCTCGGTACGGAAGTTGGTCTCCAGAACACCGGCACGGGCGCCGCCGATACCGGCAGCGTAAGCCAGACCGATATCCCATGCGTCGCCGGTAGCATCCTGCTCCACGGCAATCAGGCAGGGCACGCCCTTACCGGCCTGATACTCGGAACGGACGGTGTGGCCGGGGCCCTTGGGGGCGACCATGATGACGTTGACATTCTTGGGGGGCTTGATGCAGCCGAAGTGGATGTTGAAGCCGTGGGCGAAAGCCAGAGTCTTGCCCTCGGTGAGGTTGGGCTCGATGCTCTCCTTGTAGAGCTTGGCCTGCTTCTCGTCGTTGATCAGGAT
>JAFULI010000009.1 GCA_017473455.1 Oscillospiraceae bacterium | reverse complement strand
CCTCCCGGCTCAGCGCCGTTCATCAGACAGCTTATTGAGTTTACCACAGACTCTTTCATTTGTCAAGAACTTTTTTCATTTCTCGGCAAGTTTTTTTCTGAGGTTTTCTCTGCCGCGCCCCTCGCCGGAGCGCTTGCATATATTATCAGATGGTCAGCTAATTGTCAAGCCCTTTTTTCGCAAAATAACAAAAAAATCGCTCCCCTTTTCAGGGGAGCGACAAGTGTTTTTATTCAGCATCCACAATCAGACCGTAGCCGCCATCTTCACGCTTGTAAACCACTGCGTAAGCACCATCGCTGTCTTCATCCCGGAAAGCAAAGAAGCTATGGTTCAGCAAATTCATCTGCAACACCGCTTCTTCGCGACGCATGGGCTGGATATGGAAGCGCTTGATACGGACGATGCTCAGATCCTCTTCAGCCTCATCAGGTACAAAAGAGGTTTCTTCCGCGGTGCGGACGAAAGCATCCTGGCGAAGGCGCCGAGCCAGTCGGGTCTTATTCTTGCGGATTTGCCCCTCGATGGTAGCAACAGCCGCATCGATGGAAGCGAACATATCGGAGGTGCTCTCGCGAGCACGGAACCAGGTGCCGGCACCGTGGACAGTCAACTCCACATTGTTCCGGTTCTTTTCTACAGAGAATACGATCAGTGCCTCCGCATTCTCCTCAAAGTAGCGTGCCAGCTTCATTACCTTCTTTTCGGCGTAGGCATGGACATTGCCCGGCAGCTTGACTTTCTTTTCACTATACTGGAATTTCATATGCGGCACTCCTTTCGTTTCACCGTTCCTCCGGTGTACTTATACTATACCATGATTCTACAGAAACGACAAGGGGGGGCGGTACAATTATATCTCATCTTCTCCATCCAGAAGTTCTGTCATCACCAGACTGTAAACATCCTCCGCTTTTTGCTCAAAGAGCTTGCTCAGCCGCAATGCCTGACGGCGATCAGGTGCAGTCAGATGCAGGGTCATCAGGCTGCCCATTTCATCGGACAAGGACATAACCACGGTGCATTCCTCTTTTTCGGAGGAAATAATCTCCGTACTGACAAGGCTGCTGCGGCGAATTTGCCGATTAAAACGGGCAATGGCATTTTCTGCTCTTTGCTTAACGGAAAAGGCGATGGAATCTGCGGTCAACTCCTCGTTGCGGCGCCCCTTCTCTGTGATTTCGTATTTCTCATCCGGCAGAGCAAGCAGGTGCCCGGATTGAACCATTTCAGGGATGGCGGTGCAGATATCAAAGTAACTCAAGCATTCGTCCTGATAACAAATCTCATAAATCTCCTGCGTCGTCATAGGGTAGCTGGCTCTCGCCATCACAAAGAGGATCAGCACCTTGACATCCATCATATCGTGGATAAAGCCCAATCTTTGCATAATTATCACCTCTAACCTACATTATATCCATCCAAGAAAAAAAATCAAGCACCTCCCGGACTTCAGGTACATATTCTGGCGTGAAAGGGTGATGAACATGAATGACCGTGTCTTTTTTGCCGCTCCCCGATCCGGTGCTCTGGAATTTGCCGCCAAAGAACTGCAACTCCGTGGCATGACCATTGCCGACACGCCGACGGACGCTGTGACACATTTGCTGCTGGGAGTCCCCTGCTGCACACCGGACGGGGAATTGGATATCCTTTTGAAGAAGCTCTCTCCGGAGGTAAAAATCTTCGGCGGTAATCTGACCCACCCCGGAGTGCGTCAACATCCATTTCGGGATTTGCTCAGGGACGAGAGGTATCTCGCTCAGAATGCAAAAATCACCGCCTACTGCGCCATGAACATAGCCGCAGGGCGGATGGGTGTCATTTGGGATGGGTGTCCGGTACTGGTAGTAGGCTGGGGGCGGATTGGGAAATGCCTTGCCCGACTGCTGCAAGCGATGGGAGCAGAAGTCACTGTTGCCGCCCGGCGGGAAGAGCAGCGCGCAGTCATCGCCGCATTGGGGTACACAGCGGAAGACCCGAAAATGCCCGGGTATATGCTGTGTCGGTATCGGGTAATCTTCAACACCGTCCCCTCCCCCGTTCTGTCCGCCCAAATGCTGGAGCACTGCCGTCCCGGGTGCTTGAAAATCGAACTGGCTTCTGCTCCCGGAATGGAGGGCGACGACATCATCCCTGCCCGAAGGCTGCCGGGAATTTATGCACCTGAAAGTTCCGGAAAGCTCATCGCCCGGACAGTACTTCGGATGTGTGCGGAAAGGGAGGTCGGCATATGAACATCGGTTTCGCCATGTGCGGCTCATTCTGTACTTATGAGAAAGTATTCGATGCCATGCAGACTGTTTGCGGCATTCACACAGTAACCCCAATTCTCTCTCACAGTGCCTGTACCATTGACAGCCGTTTCGGCACAGCATCGGAGCATCGGGCAACCGTTCAGAAAATTTGTGGCTGTGAACCTCTTTGCAGTATCGAAGATGTGGAGCCAATCGGGCCAAAAAAGCTGCTGGACGCGCTGGTAATTGCCCCTTGCACCGGAAACACACTGGCAAAGCTTGCCCATTCCATTGCGGATACTCCGGTGACCATGGCTGCCAAAAGCCATCTAAGAAACGGAAGACCTGTGGTCATTGCCGTATCCACCAATGATGCCTTGGCAGGAGCCGCAGAGAATATCGGAAAGCTTCTTGCCCGTCGGCATTATTACTTTGTCCCCTTCGGTCAGGATGACCCCAGAAACAAACCCACTTCGCTGGTTGCAGATTTTACACAAGTGCTCCCGGCTCTGGAGGCAGCACTGGAGGGCAGACAGCTTCAACCGATACTACTGGGATAAAATTCCGCTATAGATAAATTCAGAGCACGTTGTGACAAGCGCAACGTGCTCTGATAACAATTAAGGTGTATAAATCCAGATGGAGTATCTCTGGGGAGAGGTGGCAATATGAATTCCGTTATGACGGAAAACCCAATTGCGGTACTGCAGCTCCCAACCTGGTCGACGGTTCAGGTAATCGCCGGAATGATGATCGCCCCAGTAATAGACTTTCATCGGATGTGTCAACGTCCGCTCCAAATACTCTGTAAACTGGACAAACGCTTCCTTTTCAAAGGGCTTTCCTAAAAGCAGGACATCATAATCATTATAGTTGACGGTGAACGCATCCGCGCAGGCAATGTTAACATTGGGATACTTATCACTCCAGCTCTGTGCTGTGGTTACCACCTGCGGGTTCAGCTCCACTCCGTACATTTCTCCGGTAAACCCCTTGCTCAGCAAATAAGCAAACACTCTGCCCTTGCCACAGCCAACATCGAAAACCTTTTCCTCCGGAGACAGTTTCCAGCCCTCGAACACCCGATCCAAAAACAGGTAACGGGAGGATTTGGTACCGGTGGCACCTTTGCCTTCCCGGTCTACAGAGGGGACGTAGCGGGTCAGGCTTCGTCCGCAGATTTTCTGATCCAACCGGGCATCGTAGTAATCCAGAAGTTTGCGGTTCATTTTCAGAACCCACTTCATAAAACCGGTTTCATAAAAATCCGCATTGTAGGTTGGGGAAGGAGGATTTTTGACACCCCGAAGTAAATTTTCCGGCTCTACTCTTCTCTTTCTCTTTGTCATTACAGCCCCTCCGCTTCCTCCAGCCAAAGTGCAGCCGCCGCATCACTGGGCATCTGCCAGTCCCCCCGGGGACCAAGCCCTACCGAGCCTGCCTTAACACCGTCAGGCTGGCAGTTGCGCTTGAACTGCTGGGTGAAGAAGCGACGATAGAAGCTCTTAAGCCACTTTTTCACCGTCGGCCGATCAAAATCGGAAGCAAAGCCACGGCAGGCAAGGGTGTAAATCTTGGTGGGAGTATAGCCGTAGCGAACAGTATAATACAAGAAGAAATCATGCAGCGCATAGGGCCCCACCAAATCCTCAGTTTTTTGCGCAATCTTACCTTGGGCATCCGGAGGAAGGAGTTCCGGACTGATGGGGGTATCCAGAATATCCGCAAGCACATCACGGGCGCACTGATAATCCGGTAACTCTGACACCGCCTCGATAATCCAACGAATCAGAGTCTTGGGAACCGTACCGTTGACAGCGTACATACTCATATGGTCACCGTTGTAGGTACACCACCCCAGCGCCAACTCGCTGAGGTCACCGGTACCTACCACCAATCCGCCAACAACACCGGCATAATCCATAAGAATCTGGGTGCGTTCTCTTGCCTGAGAGTTTTCATAGGTGCCGTTGTGGACATTCATATCATGCCCGATATCCGCAAAGTGCTGCGTCACAGCACTGCGGATATTAATCTCCTTTGCTGAGATTCCCAGCTTACGCATCAGTTCCCAGGAATTGCGGTAGGTGCGGTCCGAAGTACCAAAGCAGGGCATGGTAATGCCATGGACATCCGTCAGGGGTCTGCCCAGAGAACGCATTGCCTCCACCGCAACCAACAGTGCCAAAGTAGAATCCAATCCACCGGAGATGCCCAGCACCGCTTTAGCCCCCACAGTTGCCAACCGCTGCCGCAAGCCTGCCGCCTGAATACGAAAAATCTCCAGACAGCGCTCCTTCCGGGTTTGCTGATCCGCAGGAATAAAGGGCAGCTTATTCACAGCATACAAAGACCCATCTCCACGGAATTCTCTGTTTCCGAGATGGTTTCGGGTATAATCAGTACCGGCAGAAGTTTCGAAATACTGAGAGCGGATACGGTCGGCATTGATTTTTCCTAAATCGCAATCCATCAACAGCATATAGTCACAATCGGCAACGGTATCGTTTTCTGCAAGAATACTGCCATTCTCACCAATCAGGCTGTGCCCGGAATAGACCATATCCGTGGTAGATTCTGTAACACCCGCAGAACAATAAGCATACACACAGTTCAGAGATTCGGACAAATGCTTAACCATTTCTCTGCGTTGTACTCTCTTCCCGGCAAATTCCGGAGATGCAGACAAGTTCAGGATCATCTGCGCACCGTTAACCGCTAAATCCAAAGAAGGTGTCTTAGGCGCCATGGCATCTTCACAGATTTCCACACCGAAAGGAACGTTGCCAACGCAAAACAGTTGTTTGGTCGACAGCTCAACGTACCGATTGGCACCTGCCTCTTCCTGCGTACAAATACCCAATTCCTGATAATCAAGGCATAACTGCACATCCATTCCGGACGTAAACCAGCGGCGTTCTCCTCCCGGAATTCGGGTCTTGGGAACAAGTCCGCCGATGTCACCGTCAGAAATCACAGCTGCGCAGTTATAGAGCTTCCCCTCAAGCTTCACGGGCAAGCCGATTACACTGATAAGGTTGGGGTATTTCTTGGAATACTCCAAAATCTCACGAAGCCCAAGCCGCACCGCAACGTGCAGCGCATCCTGAAAGAACAAGTCACCGCAAGTGTATCCCGTCAGACAAAGTTCAGGAAACAGAAGAACATCTACCCCCTGAAACTCCGCCTTTTCCATATAAGAGCAGATATCTGCGGTATTTTTCTTCACATTTCCCACCGACACCTTAGGGACAGCACAGGCAATCCGAACAAAATCCAGCATAACAGCTCCTCCATTCTCAAAATCTTGGTATCAGTATATCAGGTTTTCCCAAAAAATGCAACCCTCATCCCCTATCATCCCAAATTATGCTGAAAGCAAAATCCCTCCGCACTTTTTAGTGCAGAGGGAAATCATTATATAGTTTCCGGAAAGAGGGTTTCCAATGCTTTTCTGGCGGCATCCTGCTCGGCTCGCTTTTTGCTGGAACCGGTACCGGTGCCTGCCGAAACTCCGTTGATGGAAACCTCCACCACAAACTGCTTATCGTGGTCAGGGCCGGAAGTTCCAACAAGGGTATACGTGATTATCTGGTTCTTCTTCCGCTGTACCTGCTCCTGCAAGGTGGTCTTAAAGTCCATATTATGCAAGCGTTTAACCGGCACATGGCAAAAAATGAAGGTTTGGATGAATTTCACGGCAGCCTCGCTGCCTCCATCCAGATAGCAGGCAGCAATGATGGACTCTACCGCATCCGCAAGGATAGATGGACGGGTACGCCCTCCCCCCTGCTCCTCACCGTGTCCCAGAAGCAGGTGCTGTCCCAGACCCAACTGTGCAGCAACACTTGCCAGGGTTTGCTCGCAGACCATATCCGCCCGCATCCGGGTCAGCTCTCCCTCGGGACGGTCAGGAAAACTGCGGTACAAGTGCTCTGCCACGGTCATACCAAGAATGGAATCCCCCAGAAATTCCAGCCGTTCATTACTCATAAGGCTGTTATGCCACCGTTCGTTGGCATAAGAAGAGTGGGTCAAGGCATTTTGCAGCAGGGAGATATCCCGAAAGCGATAGCCTATGGCGATTTCCAAATCCTTAATCATCGGCGCTTACCTTCAAGGATGCCAAATGTGCTTCCAGCTCCACGGAGATATCATTCTGTGCAGCGTCCATCGCCTGCTTGACCGCATTGCGGAATGCCAGTGCATCGGAAGAACCGTGGGCTTTGATCACCGGCTTCTTGATTCCAAGGAACTGCGTACCACCAATGGTTCGATAGTCCAGCATTCCCATAACCTCGTCCACACCCTTCTTGCAAAGGAGGTAGCCGATTTTGGAAAAAATATTACGCTTAAAAATCTTATGCTTCATCAGGCTGCCCATAAACATGGCGGTGCCTTCGATGGATTTAAGCAGAACGTTTCCGGAGAAACCGTCGCAGACCACAACATCCACAGTGCCCAGAGGGACATCTCTGGCTTCTACGTTGCCTACGAAATTCAGCAATCCCTGCTGGGCAGCATTGGTGAGCAGGGCATATGCCTCCTTATGCAGGGGAGTACCCTTGGAGTCCTCCGTACCGTTGTTCAGAAGACCGACCTTGGGATTTGGAATACCCATGCTCTTCTTTGCATACAGCGAGCCAATGATACCGAACTGAAGCAGGAACTCAGGTGTACACTCTACGTTGGCTCCGCAGTCCAGAAAAATAGTTTTGCCACCTGCTTTGTTGGGCATACAAGGGCCCATGGCGGCTCGGCGAATTCCTTTGACACGCTTGACAATCAGGGTAGCACCGGACAGCAAAGCACCGGTAGAGCCGGCGGAGATGAAGGCATCTCCCTGCCCTTCGGACAGCATCCGCAAACCCACCACCATGGAGGAATTCTTTTTCTTACGGATTACGTTCGCCGGATCGTCGTGCATATCCACGACTTCTTCCGCATCGGTGATAGTAATGCCATCAGGTAAATCCTGAATGCCGTTATCACGGAGAACTTTCAGAATCTCCGCGCCTCTGCCAACGAGATTAATCTGGGCGCCGAAATCCTTTGCGGCATTCACCGCACCCATAACCGGAGCCTGAGGGGCATTATCGCCGCCCATGGCGTCGAGAATTATCTTCATTGCTATACCCTCTTTCTATCCTTTATACACCGGCTGCAACCAGCTCGTCGATGACTTCCAAAGACCGCTGCGCAATCGCCAGGTTTTTTTCTGCTTTCTTTCTGATCCGCTTTTCCAGAGGCTGAATGATACTGAAATTCACATTCATGGGCTGAAAATGCTCAATACTTTCATCACTGATGTACAGTCCCAAGGCACCGATTGCAGTGGTTCTGGGGAACTCAGGCACAGGCTTTCCCTGAACCTTTGCCGCCATAGCAACGGCCGCCAGGAATCCGGAGGCCGCGGACTCAACATATCCCTCCACACCGGTCATCTGTCCGGCAAAGGCTACCAGAGGATTCCGCCGGTCGGCATAAAACCGATCCAGCAGGCGGGGGCTTTGGAGGAAGGTGTTGCGGTGCATCACACCGTAACGGACGAACTCAGCATTCCGCAGGGCAGGAATCATAGAAAATACCCGCTTCTGCTCGCCGAATTTCAAATGAGTCTGGAAACCCACCAAATTGTACACACTCTTAGCGGCATTATCCTGACGGAGCTGCACCACCGCATAAGGCTCCCGACCGGTTTTGGGATCTTTCAAACCCACGGGTTTCAACGGCCCGTAACGCAAGGTATCAATGCCACGACGTGCCATAACCTCCACGGGCATACAGCCTTCGAATACATTTTGGTCTTCAAAACCGTGAACCTCTGCCTCCTCTGCGGCAATCAGTTCCCGGACAAAGGCTTCGTACTGCTCCTTATCCATGGCACAATTGATATAGTCAGGGGTGCCACGGTCGTATCGGGACTGCCACCATGCAAGTTCCATATCGATAGACTCTGCCGTCACCAGAGGCGCAGCCGCATCAAAAAAGTGGAGGTAATCCGCACCGAAATAAGCGCCGATGGCATCGGACAGTGCATCGGATGTCAACGGACCGGTGGCAATAATCACAGGTCCTTCCGGCATTTCGGTGACTTCTTTTGCAGTAACTGTAATATTAGGATGGGAACGGATTTTTTCCGTGACCATCCGGGCAAAGCCCTGACGATCCACAGCAAGACAGCCGCCGGCTTCCACACGGGTAGCTTCCGCGCAGGAAAGGATCAGACTCCCCAGACGGCGCAGCTCTTCCTTCAGAAGCCCCACCGCATTTTCCAAGCGATCACCCCGAAGGGAATTGGAACAAACCAACTCGGCAAAATCCTCGCTGTGATGGGCAGGGCTCATTTTGTGGGGCTTCATTTCAATCAGCTCCACCTGCACACCACGCTGGGCAAGCTGCCATGCCGCTTCACTGCCGGCAAGTCCGGCACCGATTACTTTTACGGTTGGCATCAGGCTTCCTCCTTCTTCTTTCGAGTGGTGGTCTTCTTTGCCGCGGTTTTCTTTGCCGCAGTCTTTTTCCCAGTTGTCTTTTTGGCTGCCGTCTTTTTTGCAGAGGTTTTCTTTGCAGGCTTTTCTCCCTCTTCCCCAGCGGCAGCTTCGGCAGGCTTTTTATAGTAGCCGCGCTTATCCTCCGGGAGGAATTTCTCGCAGCTTTCATTGGTACAGAAGGGCTTCATACGGCCTCTTCCGGACTTTTTGAACATAGTCATACCGCAGCTCGGGCAATCCTCAGCAGTTGGGACATCCCAGGTCATAAAGCCGCAATCCGCACCGCGCTCACAGGCATAATAGGCATAGCCACGCTTGGATTTCCGCTTGAGGATGGTACTGCCGCACTTGGGACAGCGTCCGGGCATTTTCTCCACAATGGGGCGGGTATTGGTACATTCCGGCCAGCCGGGGCAGGCAAGGAATTTACCGAAACGCCCCATCTTAATCACCATATTCTTGCCGCAGACCTCACAGATTTCCTCTGTGACTTCCTCCGGCACCTTCAGGCGGACACCCTCCAAAGCCGCTTCCGCATCGGAAAGCTCTTTGCTGAAACCGGCATAGAAATCTGCCAGCACATCCTTCCAGTGACGGTTACCGGCTTCCACATCGTCCAGCTTACTTTCCATACCGGCGGTGAACTCCACGTCGATGATATCGGTAAACCGCTCCATCATCAGTCCGTTGACAACCTCGCCCAGAGGAGTGGGAGCAAGGCGCTTGTCCACCTTGTTGACATACTCTCTGTCCTGAATGGTAGATACGATAGAGGCATAGGTGGAGGGTCTGCCAACCCCCTTCTCCTCCATGGCTTTGACCAGCGTTGCTTCGGTATATCGGGCAGGAGGTTGGGTAAAGTGCTGCTGCTTATCGATTTTGGCAATAGAAGCCTTCTCGCCTACCTGCAAATCCGGCAAAGGTGAGCCGTTCGTCTCTGCTTCGTCATCCCTGCCCTCTTCGTACACAGCGATGAAGCCGGGGAAGCTCAGGCTGGAATGGGTAGAACGGAAACCGTGTCCTTCGCATTCGGTGTCAATAGAAACCGCATCATAAACGGCATTCGCCATCTGGGATGCCAGAAAACGACTCCAAATCAGCTTATACAGCCGATACTGCTCCCGGGTCAGACTGCTCTGGACCCGCTCAGGGTCCAGCTCCACATGAGTAGGGCGAATGGCTTCGTGGGCATCCTGCGCTCCGGACTTGGTTTTGAATACATGGTGCTTACCATAATAATACGCATCCCCGTAGCGGTGGCGAATGAAAGCGGCAGCCGCATCCATCGCCTCATCGCTCAGACGCAAAGAGTCGGTACGCATATAGGTAATCAAGCCCAACGTACCCTCCCCTGCCACGTCCACGCCTTCATAAAGCTGCTGAGCAATCGCCATGGTACGCTTGGGGGTCATATTCAGTTTTCTGGATGCCTCCTGCTGCAAGGTGGAGGTAGTAAAGGGAGGCGCTGCAGAGCGCTTCTTCTGGGTCTTTTTCACATTGGTAACGGTGAAGAGCTTGCCTTCGATGTCATGAATTATTTCATCCACCTGCAGCTCATTTTCCAGCTCCCGTTTTTTCGTCTCTCCGTAATAGTGGGCAACAAAAGAACCGGGTTTCTCCAGTCGGTTCAAGGTGACATCCAGCGACCAGTATTCCTTGGGAACAAAGGCACGGATTTCGTTTTCACGATCCACCACCAGACGGGTAGCAACACTCTGCACACGACCTGCAGACAGACCCCGGCGAACCTTCTTCCACAGCAAAGGCGAAAGCTGATAGCCAACAATTCTGTCCAAAATACGGCGAGCCTGCTGAGCATCCACCAAATCATAGTCGATATCCCTGGGTGCGGCAATGGACTCAGAAACCACTCGCTGGGTGATTTCGTTGAAAGTCACACGGTGGGCTTTCTCGTCAGAAAGACCCAGCAGTTCTTTTAAATGCCAGGAGATGGCTTCGCCCTCCCGGTCCGGGTCAGTTGCGAGATACACTTTGTCCGCCTTGGCTGCGGCGGCACGAAGCTCTTTTATCAAATCTTCCTTTCCCTTGACGGGAATATAGTGGGGTTCAAAATTCTCAAAATCCACACCCATGGTACTTTTGGGCAGGTCACGAAGGTGGCCCATGCTGGCTTTCACCACATAGTCGCTGCCCAGATATTTGCCAATGGTCTTTGCCTTAGACGGTGACTCCACGATCACCAAATTCGATGGTTTTGCCATGAAATTACTCCGTTTCACTTTTCTTGCAGGGCAATGAGGTCTCCGGGAAGGTGGCGCAACAGTCCCCGAAGTTCCAGCATTGAGATTGCCATAATGGCATCTCCGGGGGCAAGTCCGGCAAAAGCCAGCACATCATCATAGCTTTGCGCACCCTGAGCCAAAAATTTAAGGATGACTTTTTCCTCATCGCCTAAGTCCTTTTCTTGGTCAATATAAGGCGGTGAAGACGGATTGTCAATCTTTTTTTTATTTTTTGTGGGCGACGGCTGTCTTTTCCCCTCTCCTAAAGACACAGTTTCCGGCTTGGGAGGGGTAATGTTAGGGTAAATCTCTGCATACAGCCGCAGAATATCCCAGCCCCGAAGCACCGGAATCGCACCATCCAGAAGAAGCTCGTTACTGCCTGCAGCGCAAGCCAGTTCCGGACTGCCCGGAACCGCGAAAACCATTCTCCCCTGCTCCCGTGCCCAGCGGGCGGTAATCATAGCGCCGCTGCTTACCGGCGCCTCCACCACCAGCACTCCCAGACTCAATCCGCTGATAATCCGGTTTCTCCTTGGAAAAGTCCACTTTGTAGGACGGCTCCCGGGAGGATATTCCGTAAGCAGACAGCCTGCCTTTGCCACCCGGCGATACAGTTCCCGGTTGGATGCCGGATATACCACATCGATACCTCCACCCAGAACGCCAATCACCGGTGCTCCGGCTTCCAATGCGCCATAAACAGCAGAACTGTCTATTCCTGCCGCCATACCGGAAACCACAATACCACCGGAACCTCCAAGCTCTCTGCCGAGGCGCACAGCCGTTCGGTTTCCCTCAGGACTGGCATTTCTGGTTCCAACCACACCAATCGCGGGATAGTTCCGGTCATCGGGCAGGTAACCAAAATAATACAGCACCAACGGCGGTTCCGGAATATTCTTCAGTCTTGCGGGATACTGGGCATCCTGCCATGTGAGAACCCCGATTCGCATCCGTCGACAATCGTCCAGTATTTTCCTTGCGCAGGTTATTTTCCTGTCCGCAAGGGCAGTCTTTGCCCGGTCACTCAAACCCGTCACCCGTTCGAAAGCATTCAAGGGGGCATGAAAAATGGCTTCCGGAGTGGAAAAATACCCGAGCAGCAAGTGCTGGGTGCGGACACTCAATCCGGAGCCGCTTGCCAGCCAAATCCAATATTCCATTCCGGCTGCCCCCTTATACGCTCATCTGCCACATGACGATGGCTGCCGCTACCGCCGCATTCAGGGATTCACAATGAGCAGCCATGGGAATAATCAGCTCTGCGTCCGCCTGCTCCAGTATCTCCGGGCGGACACCTCTTCCCTCACTGCCAATGACCACCGCCTGCTGAGAAAGCCGCGCTGTTCGGATATCCACCGCTTCGTCACTCAACGCAGTGACCCCCACAGGTATGTTTGCACTCCGGCAAGCATCCCGGGCAATTTCCCAAGTAGTGCTCACCACATCCATGCGGAATACCGCTCCCATGGAGGCACGGACGGTCTTATGATTATAAGGATCGGCACAACCTTCCAGCAATGCCACCGGCACCTGCAAAGCATCTGCGGTACGCAAAATCGTTCCCAGATTGCCTGGGTCCTGAATGCCGTCCAGCAGGAGCATACCGGGCTTTGGGGCAAAGGGCTTTTTTTCCGGCAGGCGGCACAGGAACAGTGCTCCCTGAGGGCTTTGCATGGGAGAAATGGAGGTCATCACGTCCTCCGGTACCCGGATCAGACGGACATTCTCAGGAACCTCCGCGTCCACCCCGTCAGCCAGTATCACCGTATCCAGACCGGGATAATATGCCACCGCTTCCATCAGCAGCTTTGTACCGTCAGCAACAAAAAGCCCTGCTCCCTCCCGTTCCTTTCGGGAATTCAGAAGCCGCCGCACCTGCTGCAGGAGAGGATTTTTACGGGCAGTAATTCTCTGCTCCATCATAATTTCTGCACCTTCTTCAAGGCAGCGCTGTCACCCAGAACCACCAGAACATCCCCGGCAGCAATAGCGAAATCCGCTGCTGGGGATACGTTAATCTTGCCGCTGCGGCGAATGGCGAGGATGTTCACCCCCAGCTTTGCCCGAACGTTCAAATCCTTCAGACTTTTGCCGCTCCAATCCCGGGGGGCAGGTGTTTCGATAATTCCGTACTCCTCGGATAGTTCGATATAGTCCAATACATTATGGCTCGACAGACTCCGTGCCATCCGGCTGGCATGCTCCTGCTCCGGAATAACAACGCTGTCCGCTCCCAGCTTCTGAAGCACCCGACGGTGGGTTTCGTCATATGCCTTGCAAATCACATAAGGAACACCCAGTTCCTTCAGATTCATTGTCACCAGAACAGAGGCAGCCAAATCGTCACCGATAGCAACAATACCGCAGTCAAAATCCCGGATCCCCAATGCTCTGAGCACATCTTTATCCTGACCGTCACCGACCACAGCGTGGGTCACATCGTCGGCAATCTGTGCAACAAGGTCGGCATCAATGTCCACAACCAGGACTTCGCACCCAAGACGGCACAGTTCCCGGGCAAGCTGGGAACCAAACCGTCCCAGACCAACAATGATATAGGTTTTCATATACTTTCCTCCTTAGCCGATGAGCAGATTGGTGTGAGCATAGCGGAAGCGTTCCTCTGCCTTGTCCCCCATGAGGAAACCAAGACTGATTGTCAGAATGCCCACTCTGCCGAAATACATAAAAATAATAATGAGGATCTGCGCAGGGATGCTCAGCACTCCGGTAGCACCTGCGGAGATACCTACAGTCGCAAGAGCGGATGCCGACTCATAGAAGGCATCCAAAAATCCCACAGGGGAAGTAATGCTGATAAAAACGGCGCCAAAAAAGCTCAACCCCACCATGATTGCCAAAATGGTCATGGCATCGAGCACCTGTGCCATGGGTACAGTCCTGCGAAAAACACACACACAGCTTTTTCCTCTGGCACGTGCCATGAGGAACAGCACCAGAACCAACACAGTAACGGTTTTGGCACCGCCGGCGGTAGAACCGGAAGAACCGCCAACGAGCATTAAAGCGATACCGATGGCTTTGCCGGCATCGGTCATTCCTGCCTGATCAAAGGAGAAAAAACCTGCCGTACGGGTGGTAACAGACTGGAAGAAGCAATTCAGGAGTTTATCCGCCCAATTCAGGTGGCCAATAGAATTGGGATTGTTCCACTCCGTCAGTGCAAAGGCCACTGTACCAAGAACCAACAAAGTTCCGGTCATAACCAGCACCAGTCGGGTATACACACTGAATTTCCGAAACCGTATATTCGTGACCACATCCTGCCAGACCAGAAAGCCCAGACCGCCCAGAACCACCAAAGACCCAAGGGTCAGCAGTACCACCGGATCGGATTGGAATTCCATCAGGCTTGCCCCGGGAGTAATCGAGCCAAAAATATCAAAGCCTGCATTACAAAAAGCGGAAATGGAATGAAACACACCCCATTTCAAAGCCTGCCAAAAGCCATACTCCGGAAGAAACCGCAATGTCAAAATCAGCGCGCCGCAGCCTTCGATGGACAGCGAGCCAAAAATCACCCACTTTTGCAGGCGCACAACACCGTCCATATCGTTCAGGCTTAATGCCTGCGCCATAACGAGGCGTTCCTTAAGTCCCACCTTTCGGCGCAGCAGAAAAACCACCAAGGTGGCAACACTCATAAAGCCCAAACCACCGATTTGAATCAGACTGATAATAACAATTTGACCGAACCCGGAGAACTGACTCCAAGTATCAAAGAAGGTCAAACCCGTTACGCAAGTTGCAGAGGTTGCGGTGAACAGCGCCGGCAAAAAACCGCAGGATTCCCCGGAGCGGGCAGCCGCAGGCAACATCAGTAACACCGTACCGGTGAGGATGAGCCCCAAAAAAACCAGCGCAATCACCCGGGTAGCACTCAAATGCCGGGAACGCTTGCCCCCGAACATTTGATACCAGAGCTGACTGAACCTGTTCATATCCGTCACTTCCTTTTGAATAGGTGAATTTCTCTTATTATATCAGCTTTAACACATTTTTCAAGAGAGGCTTCATCATTCATCTTGAAAACAAAAACCACCGTCCATTTCGGACGGTGGTCAGTTTTGGCGAAATTAAGCCATAATCTTGTAGATGAAAGCAGCCTCTTCGCGCTTGATGGTCTCGTCGCAGGCGCAGATGCTGGCGACCAGGTTCACGATGGCAAACTTCAGATCATCGTTGCCGGCGTCGGCAATCTTGTCAGTCAGCTCGGTCATATTGCCGGTGTACATGGAAATCAGCTTGTCCACGCTGTCAGAAGACAGACCCAGAACGTCCTGCAGGAACTTCTTCTCCTTGCCGGTCAGAACGCCGTCAGCGGCGACACCAGCCAGAACGATGGACATCAGAACCAGGAAACCATCGTTATCAGCGTCAATCTGCTTGCAAACGGGCATCAAAACATTAACAGAAGTCTTGGCCAGACCCACCAAGGTATTGTAGTCCTCGTTGACGTACTTACGCATCAACTCATTGAACTTAGTCATATCAGGCATAATTATAACTCCTCCCAATCTTGTTTCCGGTCATCGCCGGATAGGGATACTATAACAGTTTCTGAAAGTCTTGTCAATCAATTCTTGACAAAGCCGGTAGAATTTTCAGCAATTTTCAGGAATTGCTTCGCTGTGCGCCGGCAGTTTTCTTGTCTTTGCAAGCTTATACATCTCCTCGGTGGCAAGCCGGGTTTTGGCAGCCACGTCCGCACCCTTTGGGAAACAGTAGTACAGCCGCTCATTACTGCCGATACAAATCACATCCGCAATCTCATACCAGTAATAATCAGCATACAGACCGTAACAATTCAGAGGCTTTTGGGTATAGTGGAGTCTTCCGTCACAACCGGTAAGGGTAAAGCCATTCAAATCATGGGTCAGGTGTCCCTCACCTACCATATAGATTGCTTTGAAATCCACCAGCATACCGATGGTAACATCCGCATCCATGCGGTAGGTACCATTGATAATTTCCTCCCGTACTTGCTCCCGTTCCCATGCGTACAAGTCAGGAATGTGAGGAAATTCCGTTTCCCCGTTCAGTGCGGACAGTTCTCCCAGTGCGGTCAATTCATAACGCTTGCCGCAAGCATCGCAGCTCAAATGGATGCCCCTTCCCTGCATTTTGCCTTCTGTTCCGCAATGGGGGCATTTGTATACAATTCTCTGCAAACCGTCAGCACGGAACGGCGCCTCAATACGCAGCCCCTGCTCCTTCTGCCAACGGAAATGGTCATAGCCAAAGGCGGTATCTAACTCATCGCTGAGCTGACGGACGGACTTTTCCCGAATTTCCTCCTGGGTGAACAAGCAGCGGGCTTTGGCGGATACCTTGACACCTTTCCGAACCTGAAGTTCGTTATACAAGGGATTCCTTGAGAATGCGCCGAAGGTTTCAATCATAATCACGGGGACATCAAGCTTTTTCAGCAGAACACCCATTTTTCTGGGCAGAGCGGTGGCTGTGCCATCAAAGGAATAGCTTGCCTCCGGGTACATCAGGACACTGGTTTTCAAGGTCTTGAAGCAATAGGTCATATCCTGCAGCAACGTCAGATCCGTAACAAATTTCTGAGTAGGAATGCAGCCAATCTGCCGCATAAGCCAGCCCATCAATCCACCAAATCCCACAAAAGCATCAGAGGTACACACAATGCAGTAATGCCGGGGAAACAGCACCCGGGCTGCAATCTGCATATCCAAAAAGCAGGAATGGTTCATCAAAATCAAGCAAGGCTCATCCTTCAGTTTTTCCAATCCTTCGGCTTCATACGTAAATTCCGTTCCCATCATACCGAAGATTGTCAGAAAGCGAATCAGGCTCCGCCAGAACAGATTGATTTTCTTTGGTTTCTTATGGGGATATCCAGGCAAAGACATAACATCATCGAAATCCTTTTTCCTGGTCTGTATCTTCATGGATCTGCCTCCTCGTGTTCATGATTTTTTCATCATTATACCGAAAATAATGTCGAATGTCAACGAATGCAATGAGGAAAACCAGTATAGGAATGCATATTTTTATTGTATAGTTGAATAGTTTTAATGGGTATATTTCGTAAAAAGGTTGATTTTTTCAGGGTAAATGTTCAAAAAGCCTATTGACGTACAAGTTCTTCTTCTGTATAATAACCGCATGGAAACATACATTAATAAAAAGGAGTTATCAAAATGAAAAAGTTTATTGCAATTGCGCTTGCTTGCCTGATGATGATGGGCATGCTCGCAGGCTGCGCCGGTTCTTCCAATGACCTGGGTCTGTGCGAAGACGGCAAGCTCATTATGGCTACCAACGCCGCTTTCCCTCCCTATGAGTACAAAGAGGGCAACAGCTTCAAGGGCATCGACGTAGAAATCGCCGAGGCTATTGCCAAGAAGCTGGGTCTGGAACTGGTGATCGAAGACGTGGAATTCGGTGCTGTTCTGTCCGGTGTTTCCGAAGGCAAGTACGATGTGGGTCTTGCCGGTATCACCGTTACCGAGGACCGCAAGAAGACCATGGACTTCTCCGACACCTATGCCACCGGCATTCAGGTCATTATCGTCAATGACGGTTCTTCCATCGCTTCTCTGGATGATCTGTTCATCTTCAATGACGACGGCGATCCCACCGGTCTGAAGAACGAGAGCATCCGTGTTGGTGTTCAGGAAAACACCACAGGCGACATTTATTCCTCTTCCGCAGTTTCCAGTTGGGGCTTCAATGATCTGAACGATGATGAGTCCATTAAGACCGACCGTGTTGTCCGCTTCAAGACCGGCGCCGATGCCGTTGCTGCCCTGAAGGCCGGCAACGTGGATTGCGTGATCATCGACAACGAACCTGCCAAGTCCTTCGTGGAAGTCAACGAGGGTATCCACATTCTCGATGGCGACAACGAATATGCCGTCGAGGACTATGCAATCTGCGTCAAGAAGGGCAACAGCGAGCTGCTGAGCAAGATTAACGCTGCCCTGGCTGAGCTGAAGGCTGACGGCACCATTGACGGCATCATCGAAAAGTACATCCCCTCCAAGGGCTGATACACTTTTGGGATATTGCAATCAGAGAGGAGTGGGCAATTGCCCATCTCCTCTCTTTCTGCGGTAAATCAGGAAAGGAAATAATACATATGTCTAAATGGTTCACGCAACTGGAAGAAGACTTCCACTTGAACTTTATTGAAGAAGGCAGATGGAGATGGCTGGTCGAAGGTCTGGGCAACACCCTCATCATCACCTTTTTCGCACTGTTGATTGGTCTTGTCATCGGCATCGTGGTAGCAGCCGTTCGCTCCACCCACGATAAAAACCGGGAAACCATGGCCAAAGGCTTCGGCTATGTTCTGCTGAAGATTGCAAACGTTATTTGCCACATTTACCTGACCATTCTCCGTGGTACCCCGATTGTGGTTCAGCTTCTGATTATGTACTTTATCGTCTTTGCAAGTTCCCGGAACAGTATGCTGGTTGCCATCATCGCCTTTGGTATCAACTCCGGTGCCTACGTTGCGGAGATCCTCCGCGGCGGCATCATGTCCATTGATAACGGTCAGTTTGAAGCCGGTCGTTCTCTGGGTTTCAACTATCCTCAGACAATGGTGCATATCATCATTCCTCAAGTATTTAAGAATGTGCTGCCTACTTTGTGCAACGAATTTATCGTTCTGTTGAAGGAAACCTCCATTGCCGGTTATGTCGGCATTGTAGACTTGGCAAAAGCCGGTGACCTGATTCGTGGTCGAACCTTTTCCGCCTTTATGCCTCTGATTGCAGTAGCCCTGATCTATCTGGCAATGGTGATTATTCTTTCCTCCCTGGTAGGCGTTTTAGAAAGGAGGCTTCGCAGAAGTGAGCGATAATATTCCTTACATTCATGTAGAAAACCTGCAGAAGCATTTTAAAGGTGGCATCCATGCTCTGAATGGTATTGATTGCGATATTTCCAGCGGTGAAGTTGTGGTCATCATTGGGCCCTCCGGCTCCGGCAAATCCACATTCCTCCGCTCTTTGAACCTATTGGAGATGCCTACCGGCGGCAGCATTTATGTAGGCGGTGTCAATATTCTGGCAAAAGGCGTTAATATTGATCTGCATCGCCGGAAAATGTGCATGGTGTTTCAGCATTTCCATCTGTTCCCTCACATGACTGTGTTGAAAAACATGACCCTTGCTCCCATCAAACTGCTGAAACAGAACCGCGAAGAAGCAGAAGCAAAAGCCAGAGAGCTTTTGGAGCGTGTCGGTCTGGGCAACCGGGCTGACGCTTATCCCAGTCAGCTCTCCGGCGGTCAGAAGCAGCGTGTCGCCATTGTACGGGCGCTGATGATGGAGCCGGAAGTTATGCTGTTTGACGAACCTACTTCCGCCCTCGATCCGGAAATGGTCGGCGAGGTACTTACCGTTATGAAGGAACTTGCCGCAGAGGGTATGACCATGGTAGTCGTCACCCA
This sequence comes from Oscillospiraceae bacterium, assembly GCA_017473455.1. Classification (GTDB taxonomy): domain Bacteria; phylum Bacillota; class Clostridia; order Oscillospirales; family Oscillospiraceae; genus Faecousia. The sequence continues at coordinate 10,083 of JAFULI010000009.1, read as the reverse complement.
CGAAATGGGCTTTGCCCGGGAAGTGGGCAACCGCGTACTGTTTATGGACGAAGGAAAAATCATGGAGCAGGGTTCTCCCGAAGAGATTTTCGGTAATCCCAAGCATCCCAGACTACAGGAATTTCTATCCAAAGTTCTCTAAAGAAAAACGCAGAACCGGCTGGCGGTTCTGCGTTTTTTGTCATTCCATTACGTGTTCCAGTCCCATGCGCAGGATTGTGCGGACATGGTCGTCTGCCAGAGAATAGAGAAGGTTCTTCCCTTCCCGGCGGTATTTGATCAGGTGCATCTGCTTCAGGATGCGAAGCTGATGTGAGATGGCACTTTGGCTCAGCTCCACCGCATCGGCGATGTCCCCTACACACTGCTCCTGCTGTAGTAAAAGCCAGAGGATATGCACCCGGGTGGGGTCTGCGAAGGCTTTGAACAGCTCCGCAATTTGCTCCCGTTTCTGCTTTTCAGGCAATTCCATAGGGGTCTCCTTTCCCAAAATCAATCAGGTTGCCATCAGGTCACGGAAGAAGGTTTCCACTTCCTCCACGGTGTCGAAGTTGGCAACAAACATCTGGTTTGCCATCGCACCTGCCAGCGCATCGGGGATCCGTCCCCACATCTTCATACTGGCACCGTAGCGCTCCATAACAGCATTATCATCCAGAGCATAGTGCTTGCCGTCCCGACGGCCTACAAAGGCGCAGTTGTGCCGGGGGCGATCCATGGACAGCGTTACCTTGTCAAAGGCAATCATATCCGCCCAAATCTTATAGACATCGGTCTCATAAGCAAAGTTGTACATATCCGGAGTGAAACCGCCGGCAGGACGCATATTGACTTCCAGACCGATAATATCGCCCTTCTTGCCCAGACCCTCCTGGTCATCATTCAGGACGAAATACTCCAGATGGACAAAACGGCTGCGAACACCAAATGCACGGACGGTACGCAGTCCCACATCACGGACATGATCGGGAAGCTCCTTGACAATATAGTAGATAGAGTCACCGCCATCATTGACCACATCCATCAGGGACAAAGGTGTAATGTTGCCGGACTCAAAGACAGGCTTCCCCTGAGAGTCAATAATGGCATCATAGGTACGGACATAGCCATTGACAAACTCCTCCATGATGTACACGGTATCATCCATATGGTCAATGAAGAAGTGCAGCTCATCATCGTTACGAAGACGGTAGGTGCGGCTGGCACCTACACCGTTATCAGGCTTGACCACTACGGGGTAACCTACCATGTGGGCAAATTCCGCAGCATCATCATAACCGGATACCAGATGATACCGGGCGGTGGGAATGCCTGCCTTGGCATAGTAAGCCTTCATAGCGGACTTACGCTTGATGTAATCAATCTCGTGGCTGCGGAAACCGGAGGTGATGTGGAACTCCGTACGAATCCTGGCGTCCCGTTCCAGCCAGTATTCATTATTGGATTCCAGCCAATCAATCTTGCCGTACTTATAGGTAAAGAAGGCAACCGCCTTGAACACCTCGTCATAGCTTTCCAGATTGCTGACCTTATAATACTCATGCAGGGACTCCCGAAGGTTCTGCGTCAACTCATCGTAGGGACAGTCACCGATGCCCAGAACACGCATTCCGTTGTTCTTCAGCTCAGCACAGAATTTCCAGTAGGTCACCGGAAAGTTAGGGGAAATAAAAATAAAATTCTTCATAAACTCTCTCCTTCTCAATCAGTACAGAAAACGAGGGACGTAGTGTTCTACCATCCGATACCACCAGGGCCAGTCGTGGTCGACATCGTAGCCCCAATACTCCACCTGCGCGTGGATCCCCTTTTGCCGCATGACGTATTCCAGCCAGCGGGTGCTGTCCACCAGAGGGCCTTCCCATGCACCCTGCCCCACCACGAAAAGCATACGGCGGTCGTTGTACATCCGCTTGTAGTAGTGATCCTCAGGCAGGTTATCCAGATACGCTACGGGTGTGTTACGGTAGAGGACGTCGTCCATATAGTCGCCGAAGAACATCTTGGAATCGTACACGCCGGAAATGGCAAACACGGCATTGAACAAATCCGGACGGCGGAAGAACAGATTCGCCGCATGCATGGCACCCATGGAGCAGCCAAAGGTCATAATACCCTGATCGTAGCCATTACGCTCACCGCTGAGATGACGGATATAAGGCACAAGCTCTTCCACTACATAATTATACCAGCGCTCGTGCTGCTCGATCCTCGCCCGGCAGTCCCAGTGGGTGGAGGCGTAGGTTTCATTGTCGATACAGTCGATGGAATAGACGGTACAGCGTCCTTCCTCAATCCACTGTGCCCAGTGGTCTACCATATGGAAGTTTTCAAAATCGTAAAACCGACCGCCCTGGCAGGGCACGAACATTACCGGCTTACCGGCATGACCGTAAACCTTGAATTCCATATCCCGATGCAGATAACTGCTCCAATGTTTGAAATAACGGATTTCCATAATACCCTCCTATTACAGTCCCAGACAATCCATGAAAATAGGAATCTGACGCTCCCAGGATGCTTCGCTATGCGTGCCGCCGGGAACAACCCGGAAGGCAAGGTTCACACGTTTCGTCAGAAGCAGGTGGCTGGTGGAAATCAACGCCTCAGCATTGGCGGCATGGTTAAACATTTCCAGTGCGCCGTAATCCAGGTAGATACAGGTGTCGTTCTTAATTCTGGCTCTTGCCACCATCTCCAGCACCTTCCCCGGTGCCACCCACAGACTGGGAGAAAGGCAGGCTGCTCTCTGGAACACATGGTTATAGCAGGCAACACCGTACAGTGCCATCAGACCGCCCATGGAAGAGCCGGCAAGAATGGTATTCAGCCGATCGGGCAGCGTGCGGTAATTGCTGTCGATATAGGGCTTCAGCTCCTTGATAAGCCAGTTCATGTAGATACTTCCCTTGCCCTTAATCTGACCCATGGAGGAATTTTCATAGTTCATAGGAGAATACTCGATGATACGGCCGTTGCCATCGTGATTGCATTCCACACCCACGATAATCAGTTCCTTGCCGCTTTCCTCCATATATTTGTTCATTCCCCAGGACTTGCCGAAGGTGGCATCCTCGTCGAAGAAGACATTATGTCCGTCGAACATATACATCACCGGATACCGGCGGTTCGGCTCTTTGTCATAAGAATCCGGCAGATAAATATACGCCCGGCGGGTCTTCACCCCGGTGAGTTTGGGAATGGTAACGTTCCATTTGATAACCATAATAACCTCCGCATAATATGGCATTTTATATCAGTATAGCGGTGTTTACAAGGAATGTCAACGCTTTTTATGGACACAGAAATAATAAAATCCACCGTCCGCATGGTCGATGGATTTGGCGTTTATTTAGAGAATTTTATTGTGCTCCATGCCGGATTACTTCCCGGAAATCAATACCGGATGTTAGCAGAGATTGAATAGTGAAAAAATAAAATCGGCAACCTTCTGTCGAAGATTGCCGATTTATGGAGCGGGTGACGAGGCTCGAACTCGCTACCTCCACCTTGGCAAGGTGGCGCTCTACCGGATGAGCTACACCCGCGGAACAGGTCGTATTATACCACACATTCGGCAAATGTCAAGCCCTATTCCGCAATTTTTTTATTTTTATTCTGCACCGGATTCAGGATAGGCTGAATAGTCCCATACGTAGCCAGTCATTTCAGCATCCGTCCGCAGGAGGAAGCTGTCTGCCAGGAGGTCCACATGGTAATAAACGCCCTCAACGCAGATGAGATTCCACCATCGGCTTTCCCCCTGACAAGTTCCGGTGACGGTTTGGCAGGAAAGCCCTGCCTGCCGGCACATAGCGCTGTAGACCGTGGCAAAGGCACGGCTGTCCCCTACCCCGTGGCACAGCAGACTGTAAGCAGGGGTGATGGAGGTAGAAAGCTGATAATCAAACCGTTCCATCAGAAAGGAGTAAAGCTGGGAGTATTTCTGCAGTGCCGAGGCATCGCCGCTGACGTACAGCGCAGCAGAGGTGAACACCGGCTGAACCTGTGATTGCAAAGTACGCAAAGAGTCCCGTCCGGTCTGGTACCGGAATTTCAGCTCCACCACACGGTCTTCCCCGGTCTGAGGGTACAGATTGACGGTGACCTGAGGCTGCTCCATAATCAGGTTGGGATTTTCCGTAGCATAATCATATACTGCCTGCTCCAAATCCACGGGAGTGTATTTCTTCACCCGAAACACCACACTTCCCTGACACTGGTCCAAAGCAGCCGTGATAATCTTCAGCCCCTGCTCCATGGTATCCACCTTTTTCAGCTTGCGAAGCTCCGTCCGGTCGTGGGTATAGTCCACAGTTAAAGCAATGGCAGGCTGTCCACCGCTCTTGCCCAGTTCGAAGGTAATCTCCCCCACCCCATAGGCAGCAACGGGATCATTCAGGCAGATCTGTGCAATCGCACGGTGGGCATCCGGCTCCACCTGACTTTGGGGATAGCCGGAGACCACAATCACGCCGCTGGTGCTGCCGTCATGGATCATATCTTCCATTGCCTCATAAAGCTCGCTGAACTCCGATACCGACACAACGGGATTCCCGGTGGTATCCGGGCTGAGTTCGTGAGGCGTGACGGATACATAGCTGCCGTCAAACACACTGCAGCCGGTCAATACCGGCACAAGCAGCAAACACAGAACAATTAACAGCTTTTTCATAGTGAATCCTTTGAATATCTGGCGAAGCCGTCACCCAGAACCTGATGGGCTTCCTGAACAATGATAAAGGCATTGGGGTCAATGGCAGTGACCAGTTCTTTCAACTCCGCCAACTGCTGTCGCTTAATAGCGGTAAGAATTACCTTGGTTTCGGCTCCGGTATAAGCACCTTGACCGTAAAGGAAAGTCGTCCCCTTACGCAGCTTCGTGCCGATTTCCTTCGCCACAAGCTCATATTCTTTGGTGATAATCAGTGCCACCTTGGAGTAGTCGAAACGGTAAATTACCGCATCCATGACCTTACTGGTGACGAATACCGTCACACCGGTGTAGAGGGTTTTACTCACATCCCGGAATACGATACCCGTCAGCACAGCCACACACAAGTCAATGCACAGACAAATCTGCCCCACGGGAACGTTGCGGAATTTCAGCTTCAGAAGCCTCACCAGAATATCCGAGCCACCGGTGGACGTACCGCTGGCAAAGACAATGCCAATGCCCACACCGCACAGCAAACTGCCATACAGCAAACCTAACAGAGGCTCCGTTTGCGGTACGGGGATGAAGTCAAACAGGTCGATAAACACCGAGCTGCCCACCAATCCCAGCAGCGAGCCAAGGAAGAATTTCTTACCGATTTTTAGACCACCGATAAGAAACAACGGCAGGTTGATAATAATTTGGATCACACCCACAGAGCCAAAGCCCAACAGCTCCCGAATGACCATGGACAGACCGGATACACCGCCGGTATTCAGGTCATTCGGCAATAAAAACAAGTCAAAGCCCAGGGCAAACAAAGCGCAGCCCAGAAGCGTGGTGAAAACCCAACCGGCTTTATTGATAAACTTCTTCATTTGGCTCCTCCTGATTGATCAAAAATCAAACATCAAAGGCTATTTGCTTATCTGCGGAATCTTCCTCTTTCAAAAGCGCACCGGCTGCGGGGATTGTACGGGTGCGGTAACGGCTCAGGTTGGTGATACCGCTATCCTCCACCGCCACAACGTGGCTCAGGAGGGATTTTTTCTTCAGGGACATAACGCTGACACCCTGAGTATTTCGGGTGGTCTTGGGCAAAAGCTGTGCGGTGGAGAAAATCAGACAGCGACTGTCCGTGGCGTACACCGCAAGCTGAACATCCGTATCAAAGCTCAGGATACCTTTAATCGGGCTTTTATCAGAGTAAGCACCGGTGAGCTTACGGCGGTTTGTTTTGGTCTCATAGGCACTCAGAGGCACCTTTGCCGCCTTGCCGTTTTCAAAGAAGAACAGCACGAAGCCCTTGTAATCTCCGGGCAGTATCACCTGCACAACCTTTTCCTCAGCATCGAAGCCCAGCTTCTGTGGCAGGTAATCTCCAAGCTGAGAAGCCTTGCCGTCGGCGAAATCAGCCAGCCGGGTCTTATAGCACTGGAAGCGGTCGGTAAATACCAGCAGTTCCGCCCGATTGGTGGTTTCCCGGGAGAATGCCAATGCATCCCCTTCCTTGAACTTCTGCTCACCGGACATCCGCAGGGACTGGGCAGTAATCTTCTTGAGATAGCCCTCCCGGGATACGAACAAGGTCACGGGATAATCCGGCACTTCCTCGACTTCCTCCTCCGGCTCAATTTGAGCGGACTCGTAGATAATCTCGGTTTTCCGGGGCTGACCGTACTTATCCGCCACCTGCTGAAGTTCCTTGATAATCACATTCTTCAGCTTTCTGGCACTTCCCAAAATATCACGCAGCTCCGCAATTTCCTTTTCCAGCTCGGAAATCGCTTTGGTCTGGCGCAGGATGTATTCTTTGTTGATGTTCCGCAGCTTGATTTCCGCCACGTAGTTTGCCTGAATCTCGTCAATCCCGAAACCAATCATCAGGTTGGGAATAACCTCAGCTTCCAGCTCCGTTTCCCGGATGATGCGGATGGCTTTGTCGATATCCAGCAAAATCCGCTCCAGACCCTTCAGCAGGTGGAGCCGCTCTTCCTTTTTGCCAATCTGGAAGAATAACCGGCGCTTGACACAATCGGTACGCCACGCTGTCCACTCCTCCAAAATCTCCCCAACACCCATGACCCGGGGCATACCGGCAATGAGGATGTTGAAATTACAGGCAAAGCTGTCCTGCATGGGGGTCATGCGGAAGAGCTTCTGCATCAGCTTGTCCGGGTCAACGCCACGGCGCAGATCAATGGTCAGCTTCAAGCCACCCAAGTCGGTTTCGTCACGCATATCGGCAATCTCTTTGATTTTGCCGGAGTTAATCAGGTCGGACACCTTGTCCATAATCGCTTCGGTGGTGGTGGAGTAAGGAATCTCATAGACCTCGATGAGATTGCCTTCCTTCTTATAACGCCACTTGGCGCGAAGCTTGAAACCGCCTCTGCCGGTACTGTAGACCTCACGGGTGGCAGCTTCGTCAAACAGAAGCTCCGCACCGGTGGAGAAATCCGGCCCCGGAAGGGTCTGCAGAATGTCGTGGTGAGGGTCTTTCAGCAACGCGATGGTAGTCTCACAAACCTCACGGAGGTTAAACGAGCAGATATTCGATGCCATACCAACGGCAATGCCCTGATTGGGAGACACCAGCACATTGGGAAAGGTGGTGGGCAGCAGCGTCGGCTCCAGCATGGTGGCATCGTAGTTATCCACCATATCCACCGTATCGGCATCGATATCCCGAAACAGTTCCGCACAAATTTTATCCAGCTTGGCTTCCGTATAACGGGCAGCGGCGTATGCCATATCCCGGGAGTAAACCTTACCGAAGTTACCCTTGGAGTCTACAAAGGGATGCAGCAACGTCTCGTTACCTCTGGCAAGACGAACCATCGTTTCATAGATAGCAGCATCGCCGTGGGGATTGAGCTTCATGGTCTGACCCACGATATTGGCGGATTTGGTACGTCCGCCGCTGAGCAGACCCATCTTGTACATGGTATACAAGAGCTTCCGGTGGGAGGGCTTGAAACCGTCAATCTCCGGAATCGCCCGGGAAACAATAACCGACATGGCATAGGGCATATAGTTAAATTCCAGTGTTTCTGAAATGGGCTGCTCCGTAGTAGAGCCTACCAGACCCATGATGCCATCGGTATTAACCTTTTTCTTTTGTTCTGTATCTTTCTTTTTCCGTGCCATAACGCACTCCTTATATTACGAAATATCCGCCAGTTCCAGATATCTGGCACCGTTTTCCGCGATGAAGGTCTTTCGCTCCGCAAGACTGTCACCAAGGAGGATATCAAAATACCATGCGGTACGCTCCGCATCCTCAGGCATGACCTTAATCAATCGGCGGGTTTCGGGGTTCATAGTGGTCATCCACATCATCTCCGGGTCATTCTCACCAAGACCTTTGGAGCGCTGGATTTTGACCTTCTTTCCCTCCAGTTCTTTGAGAATCTTCACCTTCTCCTGCTCATTGTAAGCGAACCAGGTCTGATCCTTGCAGGTAATCTCAAACAGCGGAGACTCTGCGATATACACATACCCCTCCCGAATTAGTGTCGGACAAAGGCGATAAATCATGGTCAGAATCAGGGTACGGATCTGGAAGCCGTCGTAGTCCGCATCGGTACAGATAACCACCTTGCTCCAGCGGAGGTTTTCAATATCAAAGTTGGAAAGCTCCTTGGCTTTTTTGCCCTGAACCTCGACACCGCAGCCCAGAACCTTCATCAAATCGGTGATGATAGGGCTGGCGAAAATCTTATTGTAGTCCGCCTTCAGGCAGTTGAGGATCTTGCCGCGCACCGGCATGATGCCCTGAAATTCCGCGTCACGGCTGAGCTTGACGCTGCCCAGAGCGGAATCGCCCTCGACGATATACAGCTCGCGCTGAGCGGCATCCCGTGAGCGGCAGTCTACGAATTTCTGTACCCGGTTGGCGATATTAAGATTGCCGGAGAGCTTTTTCTTGACATTGGCACGGGTCTTTTCAGCAGACTCTCTCGCACGCTTATTCAGCAAAATCTGTTCCGCTGCCCGGTCTGCCTCCTGCTTATTCTCGATGAACCACACCTGAAGCTGCTCTTTGAAGAATGCCGTCATTGCCTCCTGCGTAAACCGGGAGTTGACGGATTTCTTGGTCTGATTTTCAAAGCAGCCAATGGTGGAGAAACAGTTGGTCACCAGCACCAAACTGTCCAGAATGTCCTGAACAGTAATCTTGCTCTCGTTTTTGGCGTACTTGTTATTGTCCTTCAGGTACTTGTCGAAGGCGGCGGTAAAGCCGAGGCGCATGGCACGGTCGGGACTGCCGCCATATTCCAGCCACGAGGAGTTGTGATAATACTCCACATGGTTCACCTGCTTGCTGAAGCAGAATGCAGCGGTAATCTTCAGCTTCATTTCCGGACGGTTGTCCGCATCTCTGCCTCTGCGTTCTGCCTCCCAGTAGACGGGCATAGTGAAGGCATTATCCCCTACAATTTCCTCGATATACTGGCGGATGCCATCCTGATAGCAAAATTCCTCCACCTCAAACTTGCCGCCAACCTGATTGCGGAAGCGGAAGGTAATTCCCCGGTTCACCACAGCCTGACGACGCAGCACATCCCGGTAATATTCCACAGGGATGTTGATATCCGTGAACACTTCCCGGTCAGGCCGCCAGTGGAATACAGAGCCGGTCTTTTTCCGGTCAGTAGGTACTTTTTTCATGCCGCCAATATTGCGGCCTTTTTCGAAGTGGAGGTCATAACGGAAACCGTCCCGACGAATGGTACAGTCAAAAAATTCCGATGCGTACTGAGTGGCACAAGAGCCCAGTCCGTTCAGGCCCAGAGAGTATTCATAGTTCTCTCCATTTTCCCCGTATTTTCCGCCGGCATACATCTCGCAGAATACCAGTTCCCAATTGAACCGCTTATACTTTTCGTTATAGTCCACCGGACAGCCACGTCCGAAGTCCTCTACCTCCACGCTCAAATCCTCGTAGCGTGTGACGATGATGGTATCTCCGTGGCCCTCTCTTGCCTCGTCGATGGCATTGGAGAGAATTTCAAAAACAGCGTGTTTACACCCCTCAAGGTCATCTGAACCAAAAATGACCGCCGGGCGCTTACGCACCCGCTCCTCATTTTCCAGCATGGTAATACTGGAATTTCCGTATTGCTCTTGCTTTTTCGCCATAATTGTTACCTGCCATTGTTTTTCATAGTTTTTCTATTCTATTATATGCAATTTTTGTTAAGGTGTCAACACTTGACCGGGCGGATATGACGCAGAGAATTTTTCATATTATCAACAGCTTCCCGGATGCTCCGATAAAGGAAGGGGCTGTATAATAAGTCCCAAAATAAAAGCGGTGAGCTTCGGAAATGAGGCTCACCGTCTTTTTATGCTCTATTTTGTCGCTGTGGATAACCTGTAGAGCAAAATTGAGCGCACGAACTACACCTTCTCAAAATCAT
>JAFULI010000070.1 GCA_017473455.1 Oscillospiraceae bacterium | reverse complement strand
CGATGATGCCCTCCTTCACGTTCAGGGTCAGCTTGCAGCAGCCCTGCTGAGGAGCGCACCAGCCGATGCCGTGGGTGAAACCGCTGACATCCTTAATTTCCTTGACCTGCACCCACTTGCCCTCTTCGGGGATGGGAGCGGGGCCGTGATAGGCGCCCTTGGCCACGGAGCACATATGCTGTACTTCTGCACTATAAATCATGGCAATTTTCCTTTCTTTCAAAAGACGGTTCTGCCGCCTTTGGATTTACTTCTTGGAAACTCGAGAATTTCCGCATATATTATACATTCATGCGGATGGAATGTCAATTCCTTTCCCGGAAAAATACGAATTTGTGGTGTGTCGCTTGCAGAAGAACTCAGGCACGAATGACTTTGGCGAAATCTGCCCGGTTGGAGGCCTTGAAGTAGGCAGAGCCGGCGACCAGAACCTCAGCACCGTTTTCCTTGCAGATGGTGCAGGTCGTTTCGTCCACACCGCCGTCCACTTCCAGAAGGCAATCGGGATTGATATCATCCAGCCACTGGCGGAGCTGCTTGAGCTTGGGCATCATGTCCGCCATAAATTTTTGACCGCCGAAGCCCGGCTCTACGGTCATAACAAGAATGAGATCACATTTTTCCAGATACGCAATGGCAGCCTCTGCCGGGGTACGGGGCTTCAGGACGATACCTGCCTTGCAGCCGAGAGCACGGATTTTGTCCAGTGCTTCCAGAGTGTTTTGGGGCTGATCCGCCTCAATGTGAATGGTAAGCCAGTCCGCACCGGCTTTGACGAAATCCTCTACATACCGGATGGGGCGGTCAATCATCAGATGGACATCCAGCGGCAGATTGGTTACCGGACGCAGCGCCTTAACAACCGGAATACCGATGGTGATATTGGGGACGAAGATGCCGTCCATCACATCCACATGAACCCAGTCGCCGCCGTTTTTCTCAATATCGTGGATATCCCGTTCCAGATTGGCAAAATCAGCGGACAGGATGGAAGGGGAGAGCATAGCCATAACAAATCTCCTTCTTTTTTGAAATTCACACCATAACATATCATAAATACGGTGAAAATGCAATGCATGAATCCTGAGACTACGGGAATACTATTGGCGAACTCAATGAAAAGGAGGAAATGCGTTATGAATTGCCATGCCAATAAGTGCATCGAGTGTACCGTTCAGCAGTGCGCCCATCACTGTGAAAATGAGAACTATTGCTCTCTGGACAGAATTCTGGTGGGTACCCATGAGGCAAACCCCACTGTGGATCAGTGTACCGACTGCAAATCCTTCCGCAAGAAGTAAGATAACCCTCTATGGAACGCGGCAGACTCCTGCCGCGTTCTTTCTCGTCTTGACAAAGAGAGGGAATCGTTTTATCATTTATAAAAGATTTTGGATACGGAAACATTTTCTTCATATTTTACCGATAAGCTAATATCAGATACATGAAAGAAAGGAAAAAATGTATGGAACCTATGGATCAAAACATTCCCGTCGGTATGGACTCTGATGATATGACTCCGGTTCAGCCGGTTCAGTCGGTTCAGGAGATGCCTCAGGATACTCCGGTTGAAAAGCCGGTGCAGACACCTCCTGCACATACCTATACCGTCGGCGCCGGCAGTGCGCCGCAGAATTCCCCCTTTGCCAATTCTCCTTATGTGGTGAACCGCCCTGTAACACCGCCCCCTGCACCACAAAAGAAGCCTGAGAAGGTGCGTTACCTGCGGTATGGTCACTTGTTTGCTGCCATGGGTGTCATGCTGGTGATTTGCATTTTGTGCTGCTGCATCACTGCGGCGGTGGTGGGAGGGGATACCCCTCAGAACAGCGACAATTCCTATCTGGCATTGCAGGAAAAGATTGCTCTGTTGGAGAAAAAGCTGGAGTCCCAGAACGCAGGAAATAATTCCGGCAATTCCGTTTCCGGAACTCCCAATGTTACGGTGGACGGCTCTTTGACTCCTGCTCAGGTTTATGCCCAGAACGTGCAGAGTGTGGTTGCCATCAATTGCACTGTTGTCAGCGGCTACAGTCAGGGGGCATCCTCCGGTTCCGGATTTATCATTTCCGAAGACGGCTATATTGTCACCAACTACCATGTGGTTGAGGGTGCCACCACTTTGGATGTGGTTACTTCCGAAAGCAAGACTTACGCCGCGGAATACATCGGCGGCAACGAAGCCAACGATATTGCCTTGATCAAGGTAGAGGCGGAGGGGCTGCGCCCCGTAACCATCGGTGTTTCCTCCAACCTGATTGTAGGTGATCAGGTGGTTGCCATCGGCAATCCTCTGGGTGAGCTTGCCTCTACACTGACCGTAGGTTATGTCAGCGCGAAGGATCGGATAGTCACCACCGACGGTACCCAGATTAACATGATGCAGACGGATGCCGCCATCAATCCCGGCAACTCCGGTGGCCCCTTGTTCAATATGAAGGGCGAGGTGATCGGTATTACCTCTGCCAAGTATTCCGGCACCACCAATTCCGGTGCCAGCATTGAAGGCATTGGCTTTGCCATTCCCACCGATGATGTTATGGGAATGCTGGAGGATCTGAAGGAATATGGTTTTATTACCGGCGGCTATCTTGGCGTGTCCATTTCCGATGTGGGTGCGGAAGCCTCTGAGCTGTACGGGCTGCCTCAGGGCGTTCTGGTTCGGAAAGTGGAAAAGGGAAGCTGTGCAGAGGCTGCAGGAATCCGGGTGCAGGACATCATCGTCAACCTTGGCGGCTATGATATTTCCAATACCAATGACCTGTCCCGGGCACTGAATAAGCTAAAAGCAGGAGAAACCGTCAGTATCACGGTATACCGCGGCGGCAGTGAAAAGACGCTCTCGGTTACGCTGGACGAAAAGCCTCAGCAGAGCCAGCAGAGCAGTACCACCCCCGGCTCCGGCAGTACCCAGCCCGGCAGCGGCGGAAGCATTGAAGACTGGTTCGACCATTTCTTCGGCAACTGATGACCCTCACCGGGGCAACGGCAGATAACCGTTGCCCCGGTGGTTTCATTTGGTTACAAAAAGTTATTAAAAATTAAAGATTTCGGACTTGTTTTCTGCCAATATCGGGTGTATAATGTCTAACCGATGAATAAGAATTCGAAAGGAATGATTTCATGAGCGAACAGCAGAAGAAGCGGAACAAAGGAAAGCGGATTGCTCTGATTGTGATTTGTATTCTTTTGGCACTGATTCTGGCAGCCATTGCTGCTGCCGCTATTTATATCGATTATCTGTACAACCGGATGGAATTCGTGGGGCAGGACAGCTCTACGGTTTCTCCTGAGATTGCCTCCAGTATTGCCCAGGGAGAGCACGTGGAAATCCCGTCGGACAATACCGATCTTGTAATCGATCAGGAGGATGTCACCTTCCAGCCTGACGATACTGACCATGAGGGTCAGGGCGACCATATCGTCAATATCATGCTGGTAGGTCAGGATGCCCGGGAAGGGGAGGGAACGCAGCGTTCCGACTCCATGATTTTGGTTACCTTCAATACCAGTAAGCAGATCATTACCCTGACGTCCTTTATGCGTGACCAGTATGTTCAGATTCCCGGCTACGGTGCCACGAAGCTGTGCCACGCCTATCAGTACGGCGGAATGTCCCTGCTGAATCAGACCATTTACAATCACTTCGGTGTTGAGATTGACGGTAATCTGGAAGTGAACTTCACCGGCTTTGAAAACATTATTGACCTGCTGGGCGGTGTGAATATCGAGCTGACCGGCAAGGAGGCCAAGTACCTGCAGGAAAAAGGCTGGGATGTCCATAAGGGTATGAACCGCCTTCCCGGTGATGCCGCCCTGATGTATGCCCGTCTTCGCTCCATTGATACGGACTATAAGCGTGCTGAGCGTCAGCGCAACGTGATGATGTCCCTGATTGAGGAGTATAAGAACCAGTCCTATGTCAAAATGGTATCGCTGCTCAATGAGATTTTGCCCATGGTCAAGACCAACATGACTAAGGCGGAGATTGCCAACTATGCTTTGGATTTGTTCCCCATGCTTTCGAGTGCAGAGATTCAGACGAACCGCATTCCGGTGGAGGGCACCTTTGATCCCGGTTATGTCCGGGTCTATGAGGGCCTCGATCTTTGGTGCCAACTCAATATTGACTTCGAGGCAAACCGTGAGTTCCTCAATGAGATTTTTGCGGAATAACCTCCATTACCAACCGGAACGGGATCGACAGATCCCGTTCTTTTTTTGATGTTTGGAAGCTTTTCGTGAATATTCGATAATCGTTACCATTTGTCTGGAAATAGTGTGCCTGCGTGGAAAGCAATACCGGGAAAACTGTACTTCTGTGGCGGAAAAGCAAGGTATTTATGAAAATTTTAGAAAAAATCATGTACTAATAATTGACATTTTATTACATGGAGGTTATAATATTTCCATTCAGGAGGATGAGAGATGGAATTGACGAAAAGCGAAATGGAAATCATGGATGTGCTCTGGTCATTGGATACCCCCTTGTCCCGGTCTGACCTGCTGGGACGTCAGGAAAAATCCTGGAAAGACAGTTCGGTACATATTCTTTTGAATGGACTGCTGCAGAAAGGCGCGATTTATGAAGCGGGTTTTGTTCGCCGGAGTAAGACCTACGGTCGGACATTCGCACCCACACTGAGTCGGGAGGAATACTTCGCAACGACGATATTCAGCCATCGGAACAAGCCGCAGCTTGAGGGGCTCTTTGCTGCGCTTCTGGCACGTCCCGAAATCACGGCTCAAACCTTGAACCATCTGCAGACTCTTTTGGACGAACGCAGGGCAAATTTGTGATCATTAACCCCGACTGTTTGCAGTCGGGGTTTCCATTTGAAACAACACTCCCACCTGAAATGCGTCAGGTGGGAGTGTACTTTATACATTGAACAGGAAGTTGACGATGTCGCCGTCCTTCATCACATATTCCTTGCCTTCGCTTCTGACAAGACCCTTTGCCTTGGCAGCCGCCATGGTGCCGCAGGCTTTCATGTCATCAAAAGCAATCACTTCTGCCCGGATAAAGCCCCGTTCGAAGTCGGTGTGAATCTTGCCGGCAGCCTGAGGTGCCTTGGTGCCCTTTTTGATGGTCCATGCACGGCACTCGTCAGAGCCTGCGGTGAGGAAGGAGATCAGACCCAGCAATGCATAGCTGCTCTTGATCAGGCGGTCCAGACCGGACTCAGCCACTCCCAGCTCTTCCATAAACATTGCCTTTTCCTCAGGGTCATCCAGTTCTGCAATGTCTGCCTCCAGCTTAGCGCAGATAGGCAACAGCTCACTGCCTTCTGCGGCAGCCAGACCCTTCACCGCCATGAAATGACGGTTGTTTTCCGGTTCGTTGATTTCGTTTTCAGCCAGATTGGCAACGTAGATGGTCTTTTTCAGAGTCAGCAAATCGGAAGTACCAATCAATGCACGGTCTTCATCATCGCAGTCGAAGGTACGGGCGAGTTTGCCCTCGTTCAGATGTGCCAGAAGTCCGGTAAAGACCTGAACCTCACGGGCGAAGCGCTTGTCGCCGCCCTTCATGGCTTTCTGGGCTTTGTCAATCCGACGTTCCACCATCTCAATGTCTGCCATGACCAGCTCCAGATTGATGATATCAATGTCACGCAGGGGATCGGTGCTGCCTTCGACGTGGGTAACGTTGGAGTCTTCGAAGCAGCGTACTACATGGACAATGGCATCGGTGGTGCGAATGTTGCTCAGGAACTTGTTGCCCAGACCCTCACCTTTGGAAGCGCCTTTGACCAGACCGGCAATGTCCACAAATTCAATCACAGCGGGGGTATGCTTCTTGGGCTGATAAAAATCTGCCAGCCAATCCAGCCGCTCGTCCGGTACGCTGTCCACACCCACATTGGGGTCGATGGTGCAAAAAGCATAATTGTCTGCCGGCACACCGGCATTGGTGATGGCATTAAACAAAGTAGACTTACCTACATTCGGCAGTCCTACAATACCAAGCTTCATAACGTTTTTTCTCCTTTTTCGGGGGCAATACCCAATATAATCTTAAGGCTTACGCCTTTTTCCGGTTATACAGCCGTGCCAGACCGCCTTCGCTGGTTTCACGGAAGCGGTGGCTGAGGTTGATGCCGGTTTCGTGCATGGCACGGCAGACCATGTCATAGCTGATGTTTCTCGAGCCGGTGAGCAGGTAGCTCAGATTGCAGGCATTCATGGCCCGTACTGCGGCAACCGCGTTTCTTTCGATGCAGGGAATCTGAACCAGACCGCATATGGGATCGCAGGTCAGTCCCAGATGGTGCTCCATAGCGACTTCGGCAGCATATTCTACCTGATCCAGGTTCTGCTGATACAGCTCAGCCAGAGCCGCCGCAGCCATAGAGCAGGCAGTACCGATCTCTGCCTGACAGCCGGCTTCCGCACCGGAAATGGAGGCATTCCGCTTGGTCAGGTTGCCAATCAGACCGGCAGTAGCCAAACCACGGATAATCTGCTCGTCGGTGAAGCCTTTGGTGTCCTGTGCGTATTTCAGCACAGCAGGAAGCACGCCGCAGGCACCGCAGGTAGGAGCGGTGACAATGGTGCCGTTATCCGCGTTCTGCTCTGCCACAGCGTAGGCATAGGCGGCAATGAGCTGGAATTCCCGAAGTCCCGGTTCGTCCACCGTCAGCTTCTGGTCAAAGATGTACTTGGCTTTGCGCTGCACATTCAGTCCGCCGGGGAGTACACCCTCAGCCGCCAGACCGTCGGCAATGGCACACTTCATAGTCACCCAGATGTTCATCAGGAAGCCCCAAATCTCAGGGCCCTCATTCAGCTCCACATATTCCGACAGCTTGCCAATGTAACGCCACTTGCAGAAATCCTTGATTTCCGCAAAGGAGTGTTCAATATAGACTTCCTCACCCTCAATGTCAGTGTTGCCGGGGATGCGGATGTCACCGCCGCCGATGGACTCCACACGAAGCTGACCCAGTTCAACACCGTCTTTCAGGGCGATCAGATCCATGGTGTTGGGGTGGGAGTTCGGCAGCTCTTCCTGAGAGAAGATAATCTCCGTGGGCAGGGGAGAGAGTACCTGACGAATCACCCGGTCAGTGCCGTGACCCACACCGGTCTTGCTCAGCGAGCCGTACAGCACCACCTGAAAGGCATCCGCCTCCGGGTATCGCTCCTTAAACAGACGGGATGCCCGTTCCGGTCCCATGGTGTGGGAGGAGGAAGGGCCTTTTCCAATCTTATAAATTTCTCGGATGGATTTCATAATAAAAGCCTCCGTTGTTTATTTCGGGGAAAGGTCTGCGCTTCTGCGCAGGATGGTATAGGGGGGGACCTGCTTCGGCAGGGGCAGATAGAACTTCATTTGGGGAGTTCTCGGTTCCGCAAGGGGCTGCCCCTCCAAATCGGTCATATTCTCGGGGGCAATGTCAAAGGGACGCAGATCGGGACCAACCGCCTCCAGCACGTCTCCCTGGGTGAATTTGTTCCGCAGACTGCACAAGGCAAGTCCGTTTTCGTCGCAGCTTTCCACAATGGCACAAATTTGCCATTGCCGGATGTAACGGGAATTTTCGGTGTATTGCCCGGGGAAGCCGTAGTAAAACCCGGTGGAGTAAATCCGATGGGAAATATGCTCCACTTCATCCCGCCATACCTTGTCGATGGGACGTCCTGCAGCCACATCATCAATGCAGTGCCGATAAGCACCGGTAACGATGGCGGCATAGTAGGCGGACTTTGCCCGACCTTCAATTTTAATGCAGTCTACACCGGCATCCATCAGGTCATCCAGATGGTCAATCATGCACATATCCCGGGAGTTGAGGATGTAAGTACCCTTTTCGTCTTCAAATACGGGGAAATACTCTCCCGGGCGCTTTTCTTCCATCAATGCGTACTGATACCGGCAGGGCTGAGCGCACGCACCCCGGTTGGAGTCCCGACCGGTCATGTAATTGCTCAGCAGACATCTGCCGGAATAGCTGACACACATAGCGCCGTGTCCAAAGGTTTCAATTTCCAGTTCCTTGGGGGTCTTTTCCCGAATGGTGCGGATTTCCGGCAGACTCAGCTCACGGGCAAGTACCACCCGCTCAGCACCCAGATCGTACCATGCGGTGGCGCACTCATAGTTGGCAATGGATTGCTGGGTGGAAATGTGCCGGGCGCACCGGGGAGCGTATTTCTTTGCCAGAGTAAAAGCTCCTAAATCCGCAAGGATCAGGGCATCCACACCGGCATCCTCCAGTCGTTCCAGATGCTCGGGCAGGCGGCACACTTCGTCGTTTCTCGGCATGGTGTTCACGGTGACGTGAACCTTCACCCCGTGTTCATGGGCATAGCGTACAGCCTTGGGTAGTTCCTCCGCCGAGAAATTCCCGGCGAAGGAACGCATACCAAAATCAGTTCCGGCAAGATAAACAGCGTCCGCTCCGTAGAGCACCGCCATTTTCAGCCGCTCCATATCTCCGGCAGGACTCAGTAATTCCAGTTTGCTCATGCGTCCCCCTTCAGGCTTGACAGGAAGTCCAGATGCTCCTGATAGGTCTTGGAGAAGTAATGCTCCCCGGAAGCGGGGTCAAAGGCGTAGTAGTAGAATGCCGTCTCCTCGGGGTCAAGGGCGGCGGAAATGCTGTTCTGGCTGGGATTTGAGATGGGGCCCGGGGTCAGACCGGCAGAAGTGTAGGTGTTGTAGGGGCTGTCCAGCTTCTTGTCCTCTTCTGTCAGGTCGGACTTGCCATCCAGCGCATATACCAGGGTGGCATCGATGTTCAGATAGGGGAACTTGGCAGCGTTGGCAAGACGGTTGTAGATAACGGAAGCAACGGTGAAGCTCTCGGAAGTGTTTGCAGATTCCTTTTCAATCATGGAAGCCACGATGACAACCTCACGCATGGTGAACTTGTGATCTTCAATGTAGCTGCTGTCGTATCCGTTCTTGCGCATCATTGCGGCGAGGGTATCGTTGAGGGCGACGAGCTGATCTCTCATACGCTCGTTGACGTTGGCATCAAAGGCATTGAGCATCTTTTTGAGCACACGCTCAGGCTCGTCGTTTTCATAGAAATCGTAGGTGTTGGGGAAGAGGTAGCCCTCCAGACAGTACTTGTCCCCACGGGTCACGCCCTCCAGGAACCAGTAATCTCCCAATTCACCGTTGGCGGCATATTCCTCCAGCTCTTTGGCGGAGCAGACATTGTTCTCTTCCAGCAGCTTGAAAATCTGAGCGCAGGTGTAGCCTTCGGGAATACGCAGGTCTTCCACCACCGTCAGACCGCCGGAGGGAGACATATAGGAAACCAGAGCCATGTAGTCATAAACAATCAGCTCTTCATCCTCAGTTCCGCTGTTGAAATTGTAAGTGCCGGGACGGATTTCTTCTTCTGCGTTGGAAAGATCGGCATACAGCTTAAACAGCCCGGTGTACCGGATCAGACCGGCATCCTTCAGCTTTTCGGCAATATCGTCCATGGTGTCATCCTCTTCCACCACAACGGTGGCGACGATGGGATCCCGTCCGAATGCCAGAACATCTGTGGCACACAGCCAAACCATATTGCCCACGGAAACACCGATGACAACAATGATTGCCAGCCAGATAAAGGTTGCCAGCAAATGAGGAATGCCAAACAGACCGTAACCGTTTTTCTTTTTGGGGCGACCCTTTCTCACAGGCGCTTTCTCCTTTTTCTCTTCCTGCTCTTGCGGGGCAGGGGGCTCCGGCTTCGGTTCGGGCTTGGGCTGGGAATCGGGAGAACCCCCGAAAATCTGCTCCAGATCCGTACCTTCTCCGAAGGTGTCCCGGAATTCATCGTCCTTAAAGGTATCCTGCTCCCAACCGCTGCTTTGCACCGGGGGCTGAGCAGGCTCGCCGCTGCCGGCGCTCTCAACGGAGGCAGGGGCAGGGGAGTCGCCGGGCTGATCCACGGAAGCGAAAAGCTCTTCCAGCCACTGGTCAGTGGGCAGCTCGTCCGGCATTTGATCGTTCGCCATATTCACAAACCTCCTGTCAGCGAATCACAATCTGAGCGGCAATACGCTCAGCTTCCTCCTTGCCCTTCAGGGCTTCCACCAGCTTCAGACCGAAGCTGACGGCACAGCCGGCAGAGGTGCCGGTAATCAGATTGCCATCCTGAATGCAAGGGACATCCGCAATCATAACCGCGCTGCCCATGCCGCTTTCGCAGCCGGGGTAGCAGGTGGCGGTGCGACCGTCAGTGATGCCCAAATCTGCCAGTACCGTAGGGCCGGCGCAAATGGCAGCAACTAACTTTCCGTTTTCCCAAGCAAACCGCAGGGCATTGAGTGCCTCCGGAGAATTGCGGACGGTAGCAACGCCACCCAGACCGCCGGGCAGGACAATCATCTCCAGCCCGGTCAGATCCATCTGACCCAGCTCAATATCCGCTTCCACGGTAATTCCGTGACCGCCGGTGACAGACTTTCCGTCCACACCCACGGTGACCGTGGGTATACCGGCACGGCGGAGCAAATCAATCGGAGCGATGGCTTCGGTCTCTTCGAAGCCGGTTCCCAGCAAAACGTAAACCATAATTTATTCCTCCAAAAGCTTTGTCACATAGGAAAGAATCTCTTCCTGAATATCCTCCACAGAACGCATTGCGCCATCGCGTACACAGTTTACCACTGTCCAGCCGTAAAATTCAGCGGCTTCTCGTCCGCACTCCCGGCAGGTGGCGAGATACTGCATATCCTGCTCATGAATATCAGCCTTAGTGCCCTGAGCTGCCTCCCGCTGCCGCATCAGCCGTTCGGTGAAATCCGTGGGGACATCCAGATAAATAATCAGATCCGGACGGGGGAGACCCAGCCGGTCATACTCAAACTCATACAGCCACTTCAGGAACTGACCCCGATTTTCACGGGGCTCTTTTGCAGCCTGATGGACAGCGTTGGAGGTGGTGTAGCGGTCGGACAGCACCACACCGCCCTGCTCATACCACTGCCCCCAATCCTGCTTGTAGGAAGCATAGCGATCCACAGCGTAGAAAGCCGAGGCGGCATAGCTGTTGACATCGGAGGGCTTGGAGCCAAGCTCACCGTTGAGATACATTTTAATCAGCGCGGAGCTGGGCTCAGAATACCGGGGGAATACCAGACGCTTGAAGGGTACGCCCCGGGTGGTGAGCTGCTCTGTCAGCAGCTTAAATTGGGTGGATTTTCCGGAACCGTCGGTTCCCTCGATTACAATCAGTTTACCCATGATGATCATTCTCCTCCTGCCGGGACTTGCCCGGGTACTTGGGGACACAACATACTATCATAAAATATACCACATTTTCCGCCGCTTGTCCACCTCCCACGGTGGGGGAATTCTAAATTTTCTATAAATATAAGTGCGCAGCCGCCCTTTGTTGCCGCTTGACAGAGTCGAATTCTGTGGTATGATGGTTTCAGATATTATTCAGAACAGGAAGTGAAATCCCACATGGATGAACCCATGGAGAAAAATCCCCAGACTCCGTCTGAGGAGAAACCCAGGAAGAAAAAGAAATGGAAACGGGTTGTGCTGATTGTCTTCCTTGCCCTGTTGCTGTTGATTGTCATTGCAGTGGCAGCGGCAGGACTGTATGTGGACTATCTGCTGAACCAGCTTACCCCTTATGATCCCTCCAATGATATGACGGTTGCTTCCAAGGAAGCGGATGACATCGAGATGAACGACCCTCAGATTGTGACCATCCCTCCGGATGCTTCCGAGGACATTCCGGACATTTCCGACATTACCTTCACCACCGAGCCAACGGAAGAGCCGAAACCGGAGGAACCGGTGTACATCCAGAGCAATCCCGATCACGTGGTCAATATTCTGCTGATTGGTCAGGACCGCAAACCCGGTGAGGGCAGACAGCGTTCCGACTCTATGATTTTGCTGACCTTCAACAAGTCGAAGAAGACCCTGACCCTGACCTCCTTTATGCGTGACCAGTATGTTCAGATCCCCGGCTATAAGCCCAATAAGCTCAATGCCGCTTATGCCTTTGGCGGTATGAGTCTGCTCAATGAAACCCTCCGTGTGAATTTCAATGTCCATGTGGATGGCAACGTGGAGGTGGATTTTGCCGGCTTCACGAATTTGATTGATATGCTGGGCGGTGTGGATATCAGTCTGACCAGTGCGGAAGTCAAGTATATGAATCACGCAACTGACTGGAATCTCACCACCGGCGTCAACCGCCTGACCGGTGAGCAGGCACTGGTGTATTCCCGAATTCGTGCAATTGACAGTGACTACCGCCGTGCCGAGCGTCAGCGTAAAGTCATTTTGTCGTTGCTTGAGCGGTATAAAAACCAGTCTCTGCCGGAAATGCTGGATATGCTTTCTGATGTTCTGCCTATGGTCACAACCAATATGGATAAGAGCGAAATCGTCAACTACGCAGTTGAGCTGGCACCCATGCTGACATCAATGGAAATGGATACCCTGCGGATTCCCGTGGATGGCAGTTTCCGTCAGGGCAATGTTAAGGTTCGGGAAGGACTTGCCAACTGGTTCCAGTACGACATCGACTTCCAAAGAAACCGCCAGGTTCTCCGGGAACTTCTGGAGGAATGATACTGCCGCACCCTCATGCTTCGGGCATGGGGGTGCTTTTTTGCTGTTGCATAATCGGGGAAAAGCTGATACAATAAATAAAATTATCTAAAAAGGACGAAAAATAATGGATGTAACCAATATTACCTTTGCAGACCTTGGGCTGAGCGAAGCCATGCTCAAGGCTTTGGAAAAGAAGGGCTATGGCTATCCTACCACCATTCAGGCGGAGGCAATCCCCCACTTCCTGCAGTGGCGGGATGTCATTGCCAAAGCGCCCACCGGTACCGGCAAGACCTTTGCTTTCGGTATCCCTATGATTGAGCACATCGACCCGGAAAAGCCGGAGGTGCAGGCATTGATCCTTGCCCCCACCCGGGAACTTGCCCTGCAGATTGGCGATGAGCTGAGAGGCTTGCTGACCTATTATTCAGGAATTCGCGTGGCGGTGCTCTACGGCGGTGCCGGAATCGGCGGTCAGATTAAGCAGCTTGAGCGGAAACCTCAGATTGTGGTGGCAACCCCCGGCAGATTGATGGATCATTATAACCGCAAGACCATCCGTCTGGATAAAATCCAGACTGTGGTTCTGGACGAAGCGGACAGAATGCTGGATATGGGCTTTTTCAAGGATGTAACCCGTATCATCGAGAAGGTGAAGAACCGCAGAAATCTGGGGCTGTTCTCCGCCACCATCTCTCAGGAGGTTATGACCGTATCCTGGATGTACCAGCGTGATGAAGTGGAAATCACAGTTGAGCCCCGTCAGGAGGACCGTCCGGATATCGACCAGTTCAGCCTGACGGTTACCCCGTTGGAAAAGGCAGAAACCACTCTGCGTCTGATTCGCTCTCAGGGGTATGAACGGGTTATGATTTTCTGTAACACCAAGCATATGTGCCAGCGCCTGTCCGATGATTTCCAGCGTGCAGGTTTGGATTGTGAATGTATCCACGGCGATATCCGCCAGCACCAGCGGGAAAAGACCATGCAGCGCTACCGGGACGGAAAGCTGGCGGTGCTCATCGCCACCGACGTGGCTTCCCGTGGCATTGATGTGGATGATGTGGATTGTGTTATCAACTTCGATGTCCCGGAGGAAAGCGAATACTATGTTCACCGCATCGGAAGAACCGGCAGAGCACGGCGAAAGGGTGTGGCTTGGAGCATCATCGGCAATTTCCCCGAGAAAGCCAAGCTGGATGAAATCGCGAAATTCTCCAACTATACCATCAAGCCCATGGTTTTGGGGGCGGACGGCACACTGACGGAGGAAGTGGTCAAAGCCGCTGCTCCGGTCAGAAAGAAATTCCGTTGACCCGGCTGGAGGAAGGCTTTCTGCTGTTGACCAGCTGTCTGGGAGAGCCAAAAAGAAAGCCTCTGACCACTGCCCAGTTTCGTACCCTTGCCCAAAGAGTTGCCGGCAGTGAGCGGACTGAAGAACTTCGGGAGCTGGAAGAACGGGATCTGCTGCGCCTTGGCTTTGGTCAGGAGATGGCACAGCGCATCCTGACACTCCTTTCTGAGGAAGATCTGCTGCACCGTTATCTGCACCGGGCAGAAGTCAAGGATTGCCGGGTGTTGACGAGGATCAGCCTGGAGTACCCCCAAATTCTGCGTACCCGTCTGGGTCTGGATGCCCCTGGGTGTCTTTGGTATCGGGGAGACCCTGAACTGCTGCAAAGGGATGCGGTTTCTCTGGTGGGAAGTCGGGAGCTTCGTCAGGAAAACCGAATGTTTGCCATGGAAGCAGGCGTGCAGGCTGCACATCAGGGATATGTGCTGGTTTCAGGGAATGCCCGGGGAGCGGATAGTATTGCCCAGAACAGTTGCCTGAATGCCGGCGGCAGCGTGATTTGCGTGGTGGCAAATGAACTGGAACAGCAGGAGCCGTCGGACGATATACTGTATTTGAGCGAGGATGGATTTGATTTACCCTTCACTGCAGCCAGAGCGCTCAGCCGTAACCGGGTGATCCATTGTCTTGGCAAATGCACGCTGGTTGCCCAATGCACTTACGAAAAAGGCGGTACCTGGGATGGCACTGTGAAGAACCTTCGTAATCGCTGGAGCGGCGTTTTTTGCTTTCAGGATGGCTCTGAGGCGGTTTCTGCTCTTTGCAACATGGGAGCAGGAGAAATACCTTTGGCAAAATTGCACAATTTAGCGGCGTTAAGAAACGATGAAATTGGACTTTTTGACCAATGATGCGAGAAAATCGTACATTGGTCAAAAATTTTTCATAAAACAGTTGAAAAATGCACCGAAATAGTTGTATAATACAAAAAGTTTTGAAAGCACTGTGTGCGAACGTTTGAGGAGGAAATTACAATGTGTGGCATTGTTGGATATGCAGGCAGCCGTCAGGCAGCCCCTGTTCTGCTGGATGGTCTGGAAAAGCTGGAGTACCGCGGTTACGATTCTGCCGGCGTTTGCGTTCATAACGACCAGGGCCTGAGCGCAGTCAAGGCAAAGGGCAGACTCAGTGTCCTCAGCGACCGTCTGGAAGGCGGCAATAACCTTCCCGGTCATGTAGGTATCGGACATACCCGTTGGGCAACCCATGGTGCGCCCTCGGATGTGAACAGCCATCCCCATCTGTCTGATACCGGTAAGATTGCCGTGGTGCATAACGGCATTATCGAGAATGAAGCCCGTCTGCGTCAGAAGCTCCTGCGTAAGGGCTGCACCTTCTATTCCGAAACGGATACCGAGGTGGTCGCCAATCTGGTGGGTTACTACTATGCCAAGCTCGGTGATTTCGTAGAATCCGTCCGTGAGGCTGTACTCCGTCTGGAAGGCAGCTTTGCTCTGGGTATTATGTGTGTTGACCAGCCCGGTAAGATTGTTGCGGTCAAGAAGGATTCTCCTCTGATTTTCGGTTTCGGCGAGGGCGAGAATTTCATTGCATCCGATGTTCCCGCAATCTTGAAGTATACCCAGACTGTGGCATATCTGGAAGACGGTGATATGGCTGTCTTTGATGCTGACGGTGTGGTGTTCATGGACTCTGCCGGTGAAGTGGTGGAGAGGAAACGGGAGAAGATCACCTGGGAGATTTCCGCTGCGGAACGTGCCGGCTATGACCATTTCATGATTAAGGAAATCTTCGAGCAGCCCAAGGCACTTCGGGATACCATCAATCCCCGTATCAAGAACGGTCAGATCGAACTGGAGGGTGTGGAGCTTTCCGCTGAGTACCTCAAGGGCTTGAAGAGGATTTATCTGGTAGCCTGCGGTTCTGCTTACTATGTTTCCGTGCTGGCGAAGTACATCATCGAGAAGCATTGCCGTATCCCCGCTGAGGCAATGATGGCTTCTGAGTTCCGCTACTGTGATCCGGTGGTGGACGATAAGACTTTGGTCATCGTGGTCAGCCAGTCCGGTGAGACGGCAGATACCCGTGCCGCTTTGGTGGAAGCCAAGCAGCTCGGTGCCAAGACCCTTGCCATTGTCAACGTGGTAGGCTCTGCCATTGCCAAGGCAGCCGATCAGGTAATTTACACCTGGGCAGGCCCTGAGATTGCGGTTGCCACCACCAAGGCATTCTCCACCCAGCTTGCGGTGGTGTACCTGCTGGCAATGCAGATGGCAAAGACTCTGGGCACCATCTCTGACGAGGATTACAATGCCGCTGTCAAGGCTCTGGAGCAGCTTCCCACGGATGTGGAGCGTACCCTCTGTCCTGAGCGTGTGGAGCGCTGCCAGTATTATTCCAGCGTCTATTGTGCCAACCACGATGCCTTCTTCATCGGCAGAAATATCGACAGCGGTATCTGCATGGAAGGCAGCCTGAAGCTCAAGGAAATCGCTTACCTCCACAGCGAGGCTTATCCTGCAGGCGAGCTGAAGCATGGTCCCATTTCTCTGATTGAAGAGGGAATGCTGGTAGTTGCTGTGGCAGGTGTGGATGCCTTGTTTGACAAGACCATGGCAAATATCAAGGAAGTCAAGGCCCGTGGCGCGGATGTGCTTTGTGTCACGGTTGAGGATATGGAGCCCAATGCTGCGCAGGTGGCAGATAATATTATCACCGTCCCCCGTGTCCACCCCATGCTCCAGCCCAGCCTGAGCATCCTGCCTTTGCAGCTCTTCTCTTACTACATGGCACTTGCCCGTGGCTGTGACGTTGATAAGCCCAGAAACCTGGCAAAGTCCGTTACGGTAGAATAAGCAATCAAAACCCGACGTGCATGACAGCAGCACGTCGGGTTTTTAATATTGAATTGCACCGTAATGATTGTTTCGCTGAGGGAAACAATCATTGATCGCTATGGGAGCGTTACAGTCCCCGTTCTTTCAGGTCTGCCACCAACCGGACATACAATTCCCTTACGTCGAAATCGGACAGGTTGGCACGGTTCAGGTCGGTCATATCGCAATGGGAGATGCCGTGTCGGGCAGTGGTGGTCAGATAGGTGTATTCGCTGCCCCAGGCGAAGGAGTCCTCGCCTACCAGCCCGTCATTGGGGCCGTCGATGTACTTGGCAAGCATAAAGGTAAAATTCATAGGGAACCTGCCGCCGGAAGCCCGGTTCAGTTTAGAACCGTAGCTGCGGCACAGAATGCCTTCGGGGAGGGGAATGGCGGCATCCAGCGCTTTGCAATGCTCCGTGGTCAGGTCTTTGACAGCACTCATAAGATCCGCTTCCGGCTCGCCCAGCTTGTTCAGTGCCAGATCATAAAGTCTTGAAAAGTGCCGCTGTACGAATTTTGGCAGTTTGGCGAGCATAAAATCGGCAAACTTGCTTCCCCGGTGGGGGGTGCTCATGGTGGTCAGGGATGCCACATAAGGTGCCATGCCGCAGTATTCAATGGCATAGCGGCAGTCCAGCCCTCCTTTGGAGTGGGCGATGATATTGACCTTTTCGCATCCGGTTTGCTCTACGATCTCCATTACCCGACGGGTCAAAATCTCAGCACATTGGGAAATGGGCGCGGCGGAAGGGTGATTGCCAAAGAAAACCGTAGCCCCGTTTCGGGTGAGCTGCTTGGGAATCCGTCCCCAGTAGCCGAAGTATTTGAAATCCCGGAAGAAAACCCCGTGAACCAATAAAATGGGATACTTGGTTTTGCAGATTTGTTGTGCCTCCCGTTGACGGTTGAGAAGTTCTTTTTCTGTTTCCGTACGGATTTCCTTTGCGGTTTCGTGGAGGATGACCAGCAGCACCACCAGATTGGCAATGGGAATCAGGCACAGAGCAAAGCCGATAATCCGCAGCTTCAGACCAAGCTGATATGAGGTGGTATAGACAAAGCACATTCCGTTAAAGAACATACTCAGCAGCACCAAAAGACAAACGGCACCACTGGTTACCACCTGCCATAAGTTTTCCGGAAGCAGATACCATGCAATAAAACCCTGACAAGGGATGCTGACCAGTGCCGCTGCCAGAAAAATCCGCAGACAGTAATGACCGTGTGTCAAAAACCAAAGCTGCTTTCCAAAGGGATTGTCCTGCGCCAGTAAGGGCAGGGTGTTGGTAGCCACCACCAGACACAGAAGGGAAATAAGATACTGGGGATATCGGTACATTAAAATACCGCAATTTGCCCACAGACAAAGCAAAACGCAGGTGATCGGGCGAATCCATTTTTTCATGGCAGCCTCTCTTTCTAGCCAAAGAATGCCTGCCCCGCGGGGCAGGCATCGGGGTTACTGTATATGCTCGTGATTGCTGATATGCTCCTGGCAGTAGCAGTAATAGCCGTTGCAGCGGGAGCAATAGCGGAATTCCAAATCCGGATGGCTGACATCCGTCCGTCCGCAAACGGTACACCGATGGGTGTAGGGTGCTTTGACACTGGCAACGCTGGCATCGTAAGACCCGGCGGAGGGGAATGGGATGGGCTTTTTGGGTTCGGAGGGAGCGTATTTTTTCTTCTTTCGGAACAGTCGGGAAGCATTGGCACGCCAGGAAACCGGGAAGACGTTAACAACCTCCGCCCCAAAGAACAGAAAGTAGTTGGCAAGGGAAATCACGGAGAACAGATTTTCCGGGAACGGGTACATAATCAGTCCGAAGAGCATTAACCCCAAATCGATGAGGGCGAAAATCCAAGCCTTTACCGGAATGATGAACAGCAGCAGGAACTGTGCGTTGGGATACATGGTAGCATACCCCAGAAACAGACTCAGGTTCAGATACTCCACACTGGCATAGCACTTAAAAATCATGCAGTAGATGTCCATCATCAATATGCCGGACAGATAGTAAAGGTTAAACCGCAGCGTTCCCCAACTGTTTTCCATCGCCCTGCCCAAAGAGAAATAGCACAAAAGGCTGACGGCGGTCAGGATCAAGCCGCCGCCGCTGGGGATGAACACATAAGAAAACAGCCGCCAGACCTGACCCTGCAAAATCCGCGCTCTGTCAAAGCAAAGAATGTCGTACAGCAGGTAATTCTCGCTGATTAAGGTAAATAAATAAACCAGTGCCGTACCGATGCTGATGTAAAGCATCAGGTTCGGAATGCCGATTTTCCGGTGCTTAAAGCAAAATCTCTCAAAGCCTTGCCGCAGTTTTTTCACGAAACTCAACTCCTGTGGATAGATGCTTCTATTGTAACAACTTTTTTCCAGAAAGTCTACTGAATTTATTGTAAATTTCCCGGAGAAACAGAAAGAAAACACTTGACTTTTTTCGACGGATGGATAAAATATATAAGGAACTGCATACAAGCCTTATCAAGAGTGGTGGAGGGAACGGCCCGATGAAACCCGGCAACCTGCGAAAGTGTGGTGCCAAATCCGGCGGCAGACGAAAGATGAGGATTCGATACACGCACATCGGGTCCTACGGTGTGCGGTTTTTATTTTTTTAGATACAGAAAGGACTGCTAATTATGGAAAAAAGACTCTTTACCTCCGAATGCGTTACCAACGGCCATCCCGATAAGGTGGCGGACTCCATTTCCGATGCCATTCTGGATGCCTGCCTGGCTCAGGATCCCGGCTCCCGTGTTGCTTGTGAGACCATGGTCACCACGGATTTCTGCCTGATTTGCGGCGAAATCACCACCAAGGCTCAGGTGGACTATGCTGCTGTTGCCCGTGAGGCGATCCGTCAGATTGGTTATGTTTATCCCGGTGACGGTTTCGATGCCGATACTGTGGAAATCCAGTGCCGCATCCACACCCAGTCTGCGGACATTGCTCTGGGCACCAACGATGAGGTCGGCGGTGCCGGCGACCAGGGCATGATGTTCGGCGGTGCCTGCACCCAGACACCTGAGCTGATGCCCCTGCCCGTGGCTCTGGCAAGAGCACTGTGCAACCGTTTGACCGAGTGCATCCACTCCAATGACCTGCTCCGTGCCGACGGCAAGACTCAGGTCAGCGTGGAGTACGGTGATGACGGCAGTGTGATTGGCATCGATACCGTGGTGGTATCCGTGATGCACAGCGCAGACTTCGAAATCGGTGAGCTGCGTAAGTATATCCGTGAGGGCGTGATTGCTCCCGTTCTGAAGGACTACGGCTTCAGCATTGATGCCGTTGCCAATATCCATATCAACCCCACCGGCAGCTTTGTCATCGGTGGCCCCAACGGCGATACCGGTCTGACCGGACGTAAGATTATCGTCGATACCTACGGCGGCTACTTCTCCCACGGCGGCGGTGCTTTCTCCGGCAAGG
>JAFULI010000069.1 GCA_017473455.1 Oscillospiraceae bacterium | reverse complement strand
GAACAGCCCCTGCGCTCTGACTGTTGACTTCGCTCTGACCTACTTCCTGGTCTCCGGCGAACTGGAGCGCTCCAACCAGCCTGTGAACCTGATCATCACCGACGCTTCCGGTATGTCCGTTCTGACTGCCTGGGCTGCCGGCAAGTTCTCCTCCTCCACCGTCAAGAAGACCTTCGAGGAGCTGGACATCGAGAATAAGATCAAGAACCGTACCCTGATCATCCCCGGCAAGGTTGCCGTTATGAAGGGTGAGATTCAGGAGAAGCTCCCCGGCTGGAACGTGGTCGTCGGACCTGCCGAAGCCGTTCAGCTTCCCAAGTACCTGAAGGACAAGGAGTACGAGTCCGCCGCTGCCGCTGCTGCCGCCGAGAATGCCGCCAAGGCTGCCACCGTTGTGGAGCAGAAGGAGCTGAGCTTCGAGGAGCTGCTGGAGACCAGAGTTCCCAAGATCGAAGTTGTGGACATGGGTGTGCACTACAAGGGTCACAACCCCGAGTCTCCCACCTTCGTCACCATCGGCGAGCGTATCCACTGCATCGCTCCCACCATCCGCAAGGCTATGGACGAGCGGGATCCCGAGCCCATCCTCCGTCGTGCTGCTGAGCAGATTGCTGCCGGCGCTACTTATCTGGACGTCAACATCGGACCTGCCGAGAAGGATGGCCCCGAGCGTATGATGTGGGCTGTCAAGCTGCTGCAGGAGAACTTCGACAACGTTCCTCTGGCTCTGGACACCGCCAACATGAGAGCCATCGAAGCCGGTATCCGTGTGTACAACCGTACCAACGGTAAGCCCATCGTGAACTCCGCCGATGCCGGTTCCCGTATCGGCTACATCGATCTGGCTGCTGCCAACGATGCAATTTGTATTGCTCTTTGCTCTGCCGACGGCATTGCTAAGGACAACGAGGAGCGTATGAAGCACTGCCACAATATGCTCGAGCGTGGTATGTCTCTGGGCATGGCTTCCGACGACCTGTGGTTCGACCCCCTGTTCCTGGTTGTCAAGGGTATGCAGGACAAGCAGATGGAAGTTCTCGAGGCAATCCGTCTGTTCTCCGCTGAGGGCCTGAAGTCCACCGGCGGTCTGTCCAACAACTCCAACGGCGCTCCCAAGAACGTCCGTCCCATCATGGACTCCGCTCTGGTGGCAATGTGCATGATGCAGGGTCTGACCTCCGCTATCGTCAACCCCAACGATCGCCGCCTGATGGAGACCATCAAGAGCTGCGACATCTTCAAGAACCACGTTCTGTACTCCGATTCTTATCTGGATCTGTAATCCGGAACGGTAATCCCAAGCGATCATGGCTGGGAGGGAACCTCCCTCCCAGCCATTTTGCATTTTATTATCCAACTTAACTTTGTATATTCAGCCTGTGGGCTTGATATAGATATTTTATTATTATCATTTAGGAGGAAATTATTATGAGTGTATTGACCGATCTGATCTATGGCGGCAGTAATGCCGTGGCTGGGCTCACCGAGGGTGCGGTAAATGATGCCATTGCCAAGTACGGCACGGAAAAAGAGATTGCTTTCCCGGATACCGCATATTATTTCCCCACGATTTATGCCGCTACCGGTGTGAAGGTCAAGACTCTGGGTGACCTGACCGCTTGTGTTGGTGTGCTGAAGAGCCTGATTACCAATCAGGAGGATTTGGGTCAGGCGCTGAATGCCGGACTTGCCACCGCTGTGGGTGCGGAAATTCTGGAAGGTCTGAAATGGGTGGACAACGACAACCCCTATGAAAACGACAGCGGAATCGGTTTTGTTCCCGACCCCATCATCCGCTCTCTGGGTGTGCCGCTGGTTACGGGAGATATTCCCGGTGTGGCAGTGGTTCTGGGCAAGGCAGAGGATGCTGCCGATGTGGTAAAGGTGGTCAAGGATTACCAGTCCAAGGGTCTGATGACCTTTATGGTGGGCGATGTCATCGAGCAGTGCGCCGAGGGCGGCGTGAAGATGGGTCTGGAGTACCGTGTTGTACCTCTGGGACATGACGTCACTTCCGTAATTCACGTTGTCACCGTTGCCATCCGTGCAGCGCTGATTTTCGGTAATGTCCAGCCCGGTGACCTTGCAGGCTTGCTTGCTTATACCAAGAACCGTGTTCCTGCCTTTGTCAATACCTTTGGCGCCATCGATGCTGTGGTGGTTTCTGCCGGTGCCGGTGCCATCGCTCTGGGCTTCCCTGTAGTGGTGGACATCGATTTGGGCGAGAACCAGGTTCCCGGTGCGCTGGAGTCTGTGTGCGACCACAGTGAAACCGTGAAGAAATCTCTGGAGCTTCGGGAAATCAAGATTAAGACCACCGAGCTGCCCATCCCCGTAGCCTTTGCCGCTGCTTTTGAGGGTGAAATCATCCGCAAAGCGGATATGCACAACGAGTTCTGGTCTGCCAAAAACCCCACCGCCGAGCTGGTTGAGATGCGGGGAATTGGGGATGTGGAAGACCATAAGATTACCATCATCGGACCGGATCTGGATGATGCCGCAGAGCTGGCTCTGGTGACCTATGTGGAAGTTGCCGGCAAGAAGATGCAGGTGGACTTTGAAGCGGTTATCGAGCGGAAGTTCCACGCATGGTTCAACTATATGGAAGGCGTTATGCACACCGGTCAGCGGAATCAGGTTCGTGTCCGTGTCAGCAATGCTGCTTATGAGGCAGGACTGCGGCTGAAGGACTTTGCCGAAGTGCTGTACGTTATGATTATGAACGAGTTTGATGCCGTTGTGGATAAGTGTCAGGTGACTCTGATTACCGATGCTGCCGAGGCAGAGAAGTTCCGGGATACCGTTGCCATGCCCAAGTATGCCCAGAGAGATGATCGCCTGGCTTCCATGACCGATGAGAGCGTCGACCGCTACTATACCTGCATTCTGTGCCAGTCCTTCGCCCCTGCTCATTGCTGCGTGGTTACCCCGGAGCGTTTGGGTCTGTGCGGTGCGGTGAGCTGGCTGGATGCCAAGGCTACCAATGAGCTTGACCCCAACGGCCCCTGTCAGCCCATTTTCAAGGAAGGCTGTACCGACGAGCGTACCGGACGGTTCGCCACGGTGGACAAGGCAATCAACGATGCCACCCACGGTGCGGTGGAGACCGTCACCCTCTACTCCATTCTGGAAGACCCCATGACCTCCTGCGGCTGCTTCGAGTGCATTTGCGGCATCGAGCCTATGAGCAACGGTGTGATCATCGTTAACCGTGAATTCAAGGGTATGACACCTGCAGGTATGACCTTTGGTGAGCTGGCAAGCTGCACCGGCGGCGGTGTCCAGACTCCGGGTTATATGGGACATGGCCGTCACTTCATCGCCTCCAAGAAGTTCATCTTTGCGGAAGGCGGCACTGCCAGAATTGTCTGGATGCCCAAGGAACTGAAGGACGATGTGGGCGAGCGGCTGAACAAGACTGCTCTGGAGCTGTACGGAATCGAGAACTTCACCAACTATATTGCCGACGAAACCATCACCACCGATTGCGAAGAACTGCTGAATTGGCTCACCGAAAAGAACCATCCCGTTCTGGGCATGGAGCCTCTGATGTAATCCAATCAAACCGCCCCGGTGGAGCATTCCTCCGGGGCGGCACAAAGTAAATCAGACCCGAAAGGATCCCGTAATATGAAAGTAACCTTCCAAATCGAGGGCGGAAGCTCTGTAAGTATAGAATGTAATGCCGGGGACAACCTGCTGGAGCTGGCACGTCGGGCGAATGTCGCCATCGATGCCCCTTGTTCCGGCAATGGTTCTTGCGGAAAATGCCGTGTCCAACTTCTGGAAGGGGAGCTGGAGACCATCAAAAGCCGTCATATCTCTGAGGAGGAATATGCCCAGGGCTGGCGGCTGAGCTGTAACTGCAAGGTGGTGGGGGACTGTACTGTTCTGGTGCCGGATATCGCCTCTGCCTACCAATCCCGGATGAAGACTGCCGACCTGAGCAGCCCCAAGGAAATCGCCATTTTCGAGGATTGCCAGAATTCCCTGAAGGAAAGTGGAATCCAATTTGATAATGATTTTCTGGCATTGGATGTGGAAATGTCCCCGCCCTCTCCGGAAGATACCATGCCGGATGTGGAGCGCCTGATTTGGGGGGTACAGTCGGTTATTGAGGTGGATACCGTCCGAGTGCCTTTCTGCGTAATGAAAAAGCTGGCATCGACTTTGAGAGAGCAGAATTTCCATGTCTGTGTCAAGGGCTTGCATCAGAGAGATACCTTCGTGTGCATGGATATCTGCGCTCCTGAGGATACGGTGCTTTGCGGCTGCGCCATCGATATTGGTACCACCACCGTGACCATGGTACTCACAGATCTGAAAACCGGCAAGCTCCTTGCCAAAGGCTCTTCCGGTAACGGTCAGATCCGCTACGGTGCGGATGTTATCAACCGTATTATTGAGCAGTCCCGTCCCGGAGGAAGGAAAAAGCTCCAGGATGCCATCATCAAAGAAACCCTGACTCCCATCATCGCCAATCTGTGCAAAACGGCAGGGGTATCGCCTATGAGCATCCTGAGACTTGCCATCGGTGCCAATACCACCATGAACCATCTGCTGGTGGGAGTGGATGCCGACCCCATCCGAATGGACCCCTATATTCCCAGCTTCTTCGGTTGGGAGGATTTGCTGGCATCCGACCTGAAACTGCCTGCCAACCCTCTGGCGAAGGTTCTGATTGCGCCGAATATCGGCTCTTACGTCGGCGGTGATATCACTGCAGGTACGCTGGCATCCGGCATTTGGGATAAGGATGAAATGAGTCTGTTCATCGATTTGGGTACCAATGGCGAGCTGGTTTTCGGCAATCGGGATTTCCTGATGAGCTGCGCCTGCTCCGCCGGGCCTGCCTTTGAAGGCGGCGACATTTCCTGCGGTATGCGTGCCACCGACGGTGCCATTGAAGCCTGCGTCATCGATAAAACGACTATGACACCCTCTTTGACCATTGTGGGTGACCCGGGGCAGAAGCCCGTGGGTATCTGCGGCTCAGGCATCATCGATATTATTTCCGAACTGTTCCGCTGCGGCATCATCAATGCCAGAGGCCTGTTTGTTCGGGAAGGGGAGCGGGTGAAGCGGGATGACCACGGCATGGGACGTTACGTCCTTGCTGCCGCTGCCGAAAGTGAAACCGGCAGGGAAATCGCCATCAACGAGGTGGATATCGATAATTTCATCCGTGCCAAGGGTGCGATTTTCTCTGCCATCGATACGCTGCTTCGGAGCGTGGACATGACCCCGGAGTGCATCGACCATGTGTACGTTGCCGGTGGCATCGGCAGCGGTATCAATATGAAAAATGCCGTAAATATCGGTATGTTCCCGGACGTGGAACTGGAGAAGTACAGCTACATCGGAAATTCCTCCCTGACGGGCGCCTATGCCATGGTCATCAGCGAGGATGCGGCACAAAAGACTTCCGAAGTGGCGGCGAATATGACCTATCTGGAGCTGAGTACCTATCCCGGCTACATGGATTCTTTTGTAGCTGCCTGCTTCCTGCCCCATACCGATGCCGGACTGTTCCCCAGCAGCCGGCAAGAATAATCAAAAGAGGAACACTATGCAAATCGAAAATCACAAAGAAGAAGTACCCTTCGCCCATTATGAGGAGCGGTTTTCCACCCTTGTGCCGGAGGAAGCTGCAGAGCGTACCGGCGTGAAGTGGGATGGAAAAGAATTTTATGTAAACCTTTTAGGCAGAGAATATGCCATTTCCCACCCGGTCTATGCCCTGCGGGCTTTGGATGGCGGAGTGCTTCCGCCGCTGCCGGTGCAGACCTTCCTTCTGCGTTACCTGATGGAGAGTAAGGAAGTGGCATGGGCAGGGGAATGGAAGACCTTCCGGGAAATGCCTTGGGGGGAGATGTACATCAAGCCCTATACCGGCAGAGTGCTGACCCGTGCAGCCTTTACTTTTGGCACACGGCTGACTGCTTTCCGTAATGCCGCAGAAAAATGGGCGCAAGAGCTGTAAAACACGGTGACGCAGGTTATGAGTTCACTCTGATTGGAAACTGCAAAATGCAAATTCTGGTCTGGGAAGGGGACGATGAATTTCCTCCCAATGCACAGGTGCTCTATTCCGACAATTTTGCCGAAGCCTTCGCTGCCGAAGATCGGGTGGTTGCCGGAGATATCCTGATTTCCACCGTCAAATCCAATATGTAACAGAAACCGCTGTGGTATCCGAAACAAAAGATACCACAGCGGTTTTGCTTATTCTTCTTCAGACAGAGTTGCTTCCAGCTTGGAAAGGGCGGATTTCATGGCGGTGTAGGTTTCTTCCGATACTTTGTTAATGCCGTCGGCTTCGTATCGGGCGATTGCCGGGCGGATTTGCAGAATTTGCATCCGGGCAACCCCGTCATTTTCAAAGCTGGTGGTGTAGATGGGATCCCAGCGGCAGTCGGTGAGCTTGGTTTCACCGGTGGCGTTGTTTTTTGTAAACTCCAAATTCAGCACGATGGAGTAAGCGGTTCCGCTTTTTTCTCCGTCTCCCAGAAAATCACCCAGAGAGTATGCTACCACCGTTCCGGCTTTCGGGTCATAGCTGAGCTTCTGAACGTAGTGGGAGTGGGTTCCGATGATGGCATCCACCCCTTGCTGCTGCATCAGCTTTGCGATTTTCTCCTGAGTGCCGCTGATTTGGCGGTTGTATTCGCTGCCCCAGTGAACCAGCGCAACAGTCACATCCGGTTTTTCCGCAGCAACATCCTTCAGGATCTTTGTAATTCCTTCGGTGTCAACATCCTGATAAGTGCTGGTATAGTCGGTGTATAAAAGATTTACACAATCTTCGCTGCCGGCAGGAAGACTCAAACTGTCCATACCCTTGGTAAAGGCAACAAAGGCAACCTTAACCCCATGGATACTCCGCAGGGTAAAGCCCTTGTGCTTAGTAAAATCCGACTTGTCAGCGAAAGCGCCTACCGGCTCCAGACCTGCTTTGCGGATATTCTCCAGAGTCGACTGCAGACCCAGCAGACCGTTGTTCAGAGCGCAGGAGTTTGCCATCTGGAGATAATCCACTCCGGCATCCGACAGAGCATCTGCCAATGCCTGAGGGGCACGGGTATCCTGGGTGCCGTAGGGAGCGCCGCAGAGATCGCCCTCAAAATTCACCGCCGAACCGTCCGCTCCGGCAAGCAAAGGGAGGATGTCGGTGAAGATGTCGGTGTAGTCGTAGCCATCCCCGGCAGAGCCTGCTGTGATGACCTTGTCGGTAACGTTCAAATCGCCGCCGAAAGCAAGGTTGATAACGGTCTGTTCCTGACTTGCCTGAGGGGAGGTTTGCCCGGGCGTATCCTCACCCGGGGCAGGGGGCTGATTGATATAGTCTGCCAGCAGGAATACGGTGATCACCAGCGCTGCCAGAAGCACTGCCGCGGCAGAGCCCCAAAAGAGCCGCCTGCGGAGCTTCTTCTGCCGCTCCTGCCGTTTTTTCCGATCAATGCGACGTTTTTGCTGCCGCCGGCGGATTTCAGAATTGTCCATTTGATACCTCTTTGGGTTCTTCTTCAATGATATACTTCTTGAATACCTTCTCAATCAGCCAGCTTTGCACGGTGACCACAATACCGGGCAGCAGCACCAGCAGCACCGGTGACAGAAAATAAACCAGAGCCGCGGCAATCAAAACGATTACCCACAAAAGCAAGGTGGTGGGAAGGTGCGCGATGGCGTAAATCGCGGCAGTTTTGTGCAGGCTTAAGAAGCTGTGCTTGAACCGTGCCTGTACCGGGGTGACCCAGGTCAGTATGCCCAGAGGGATGAGCATCGTTCCCAGATAAACCAGAGAATACAGATCGTAAAAGTCCTTGCCCTCATTGTGAGCGCCCATGGAGAAGAGAATCCAGTAGCCGCAGCCCAATGCGCCAAAGATGACAAGCCAAAGCACGCTCAATCCCAGACCCCGAAGCAGCTCCTTGCGGAAGGTGGAGAAGAAACGGCGGATGGTGCCCTCTTCATCCCCGTGGACACAGTGAACAATGGCATCGTACAAAGAAATGCTGGCAGGGGCAATGGTCAAAACCGGAATGCACAGCAGCAGCCAAATCAGGCTCAGCCCCAAAAAGTCACCGATTTTGCTGAACCAGCGCCACAGAAAATTTTCTTGACCGGGAATGGTGTTCATAATCTAACGTCCTTTTCTTTTGGCTTTAGTCTGCTTCCAGAACGACCTGAAGCAGACTGTTTTCTGTCTGAGCATCCAGAAAGGTCATTTCAAAGCCTTCTGCCCAGCTTTCGTCGGGGTTCCAGTTTTCCAGAACCAGACAAGTTGGCTCAGACACGCAGGTCAGGCAGTCAAACAAAGCATCCAGATTGTGCCCGTACCAGTCAGGGAAGCAAAGCACCTCAGCCAGTACCCGGTGCAGGGCTGCAGGGTCATGGATGCCGCTGCAGTCAATATGATGTTCCATAGATCATTCCTCCGAACACGCAGTGACCGCCGCCGAAGGATCCCGGCAGCATAACCGCGTTGTGCTTTTTATGGAGCAATCATATCATAAAAAAAGAAAATGTACAAGACTTAGCGAAACGTTCTTGATTATTTCACAATTTTAATTTATTATCTTAAGTAGAACTTCAGCACAGTGTGCTACGATATGGAATAAGGAGGTGGGCAGATGAATGTTTTTCGTCGGAAAGAATTAAAATTTCTGATTGATGAAGAGCAGCGCCGGATGATTGAAGAAGTCCTGCGCCAAAGGATGATTCCCGATCGGTACGGCAAAAGCACAATTTGCAACCTCTACTATGACACAGCGGACTTTCGCTTAATTCGCCGCTCTCTGGAAAAGCCTGTGTACAAGGAAAAACTCCGTCTGCGAAGCTACGGTGTAGCCAGCCCCGATACGGATATGTTTCTGGAACTGAAGAAAAAGTATAAGGGTGTTGTCTACAAGCGGCGGATTTCCATGACGGAGGCGGATGCCTATGCGTTTATTGTTCAAGGCAAACCGCCGGATGAGGAC
Source organism: Oscillospiraceae bacterium (assembly GCA_017473455.1). GTDB lineage: Bacteria > Bacillota > Clostridia > Oscillospirales > Oscillospiraceae > Faecousia. The sequence continues at coordinate 48,255 of JAFULI010000069.1, read as the reverse complement.
TCCCAGATTGCCCGGGAGATGCTCTACTTCCGAAATTACTATCCGACACTGGAGCCACGGGTTTACCTCTGTTATGAGCGTGAAGCGTGGTACGACCCGGAAGACAATGGCTTTCGCATGACCCTTGACCGAAATATCCGATACCGTATGGATGATTTGAGCCTTTCCTCTCCGGTTGGCGGTAGGGAACTGCTGCTGCCGGAGCAATCCCTGCTGGAAGTAAAGGCAGAGGGGGCAATCCCGATGTGGCTGACAGAGCTGCTGAGCCGCCACCGCATCTGGAAGCAGTCCTTCTCCAAATACGGCAGAGCTTACGAAGAAATGCTTCGGGAAAAACTACAAGAAGAAAGAGGTTACCGATATGTTTGATTCTACTTTCCTTCGGGTGTATGACACCACCACCGGCATTACCATGGGTGTGTTTTTTATCTGCGTGGCGGCGGCACTGGTGTTGGGTGCTGTGATGGCGCTGGTCTATTGCTTCCGTACGCCTCATACCAGCAGCTTTGTGGTGACGCTGGCATTGCTTCCGGCAACGGTGGCAGTGGTTATTATGCTGGTCAACGGCAATCTGGGCGCCGGTGTGGCGGTGGCAGGTGCGTTTTCTCTGGTACGTTTCCGCTCCACTCCCGGTACAGCGAAAGAAATCACGGCAATTTTCCTTGCCATGGCGGTGGGACTTGCCTGCGGCATGGGTTATCCGGGCTTTGCACTGGTTTTTGCGGCGGTTATGTGTATTATGAGTCTGCTGTATGCCCTGACCAACTTTGGCGGTCGGCGGAACGCAGCCCTCTGCCGGGTGCTTCGGGTCACAGTACCGGAGGACTTGGATTACCCCACGGTGTTTGATGACCTGTTCGAGAAGTATACCACCAAGGCTGCGCTGGTTTCCGTCAAGACCACCAATCTGGGAAGCCTGAACTGCCTTACATACGATGTGACACTGAAAAAGGCAGGCACGGAAAAGCAGTTCATCGATGAGCTGCGCTGCCGCAACGGCAATCTGGAGATCAGTATGTCCCTGACAGAGCAGAATGATCGGGTGATCCTGTAAGCTGCTTACCATAAACATACCGGAGGAAGAGAGATTCCTCCGGTATTTTTTGTCGAAAAAGTTGGAAAAACATGATTTCGGACGGAAAACCTTGATTATTGCTTGCATCTGTGGTACAATTGCCTTAAACTGCGGGCTTATGGATTTTTGTTCCAATTACTGCCGGATGCAGCAATTCAAGAAAGGAAACGTAGATCATGTGTAACAAGCGAAACCGGCTTCTTGCCGTTTTACTGGTTATGGTTTTACTGGTGAGCGTAGTTTCTCCCGTGAATGCCGTGGGAAGCTCCGCTGATAATATCAAGCAGCAGATCAAGCAGACCTTCCGCAAAGCACAGATCTATTTTGGTACGACCACCTTCGACGGCCGCTGCGGCACACTGACGGGAATCCAGATTTACCTTCTGGGCATTACCACCCGGGTATCCCTGCAAAACGGCAACGAGGGCTTCGATACCTATTGCAATCAGGAGATGACCAGCGGCGGCTATCGGGTTCGGGCTTACTCCGCGAAGCGCTACACGCTGGAGCAGGCGCTGAACCAGATTACCCAGAACGGTACTGTGGATGCCTACAATCTTCTGGTCGGTTTTGAGGCAACTCCCTCTTCCCGTGGTCAGCGGTACGGACATTCATTGTTCGTCCATGCCATTCTGGATGGCACTGTATACTTCGTGGAAAGCTACGATTTGGCGATTAACGGCAAACGCTATTCCGAAGGTTCTCCGGTCAGCTGCAGCATTGCGGAATTTTGTGAATACTACCGCCGAAATACCAAACTGTTTGATGGTGTGATTCATTTTGGCTTGAAGACCTATACGGAGCTGTGTGTGGACTATCCTGCCAGCTTTTATGCCGCTGCGTTGAAGGATGCCCAGCTCAGAAGCCAGCCCTGTACACAAGGTGTAGACAGCGGCTCAAAAGTGATCTGCGATCTGACAGCCGGTGAGCAGCTTACCGTTACCGGTGTGTGCCTGAATACCGTAGGTGAATATTGGTATCGGGTAGAGGGCAAATTCAGCGGCTATATCCGGGCAGAGGATGCGCAGGTACGCCAGTTTTTGTATGACGATGTCACCGTCCGGAATTTGAATGTCCCCACTGCTTTGAACGAGGGTAGCCCCTTCTATATTTCCGGTGATTTGGTCAGTGATTATAATTCTATCTATACGGTTCGGGCACAGGTGTACCGACTGGATGGCGATACCGAGGAGCAGGTCATTGGTGCAACGGACGTGGCGGACAGCAAGGTTTACAGCCTATCCGGCAGCACCATTTCCCGAAACCTGACCTTCCGTAAACTGACTCAGGGAGTCTACCGCTATTCTCTGGCTGCGGTGGTAGGGAATTACCATGTTCGTGCCGGAGAGCTGGTGGCGGAGTGGAACACGGTGGAGCTTTGGACTTCGGAGTTTTGCGTTGCTGCGAATAAGAACAATACTCACACCGTTACCTACGATGCCGGCGGTGGTTCCATTTCCTCTGCCCAAACGGTGCTTCCCGAGGGATATCCTCTTGGCACACTCCCTACAGCCAAACGTCCGGACTATGTATTTCTGGGCTGGTATACCCAGGCAGAGGGCGGAGAGCGTGTCACAGCGGAGTATGTTCCCCAAGGCAATGTGACGCTCTATGCCCGGTGGTACAGCGCCGCTGAACTGCAGGCGGCATGGACGCAGGCAGGGGAGTGCTGGTATTTCTATGCCGACGGTCTTTCCAGTATGGGCTGCATGGAGGTGGACGGGACTTTCTACTATTTCAGCATGCCCGATGCCTTTGGTCAAAACGGCATTGTCTGGGCAACGACCCACTGATGGAACGGAGAATGATACAATGCATTTGAACGATACTCAGCAATATATCCTTTATGTACTTCGGGAGTTGCTCCCTATTTTGGAGGAGCTGAAAATCCCGTACTATATGCAGGGCGGCACCATGCTGGGTGCTGTCCGTCACAAGGGTTTCATTCCCTGGGATGATGATGTGGATTTGGGCATTCCCCGGGAGGATTATGAGCGGATGCTCGGTGTGATTGCAGACAAGCTGCCGGAACATCTGGAGCTTCGCACCTATTGGGATGAAACCCATCACCACTATTATTTCGCCAGAATTGTGGACAACCGCTACCAGATTCGCCGTATGGGCAGTCTGGAAGAGCGACTGGAAAACATCTGGGTGGATTAGTTCCCTCTGGACGGTATGCCCAATGGCTTTTTCAGCCGCCAGTGGCACAAGCTGAGATTGCTGATGGTTCGGCTGAAATACCACCTTTCCTGCTTTGAGAAGGTGAACATCAAGCGTCCCGGCAGACCTCTGCCGGAGCGAATCATCATCAAACTGGCAACATGGACCCGGGTGGGAAAATGGTTCAATACCCGTAAGCAACTGGATAAGATGGACGCACTGCTGAAAAAGTATCCTCTGGAGCATTCTGATTATATTGTGAACTTCATGGGGCAGACCTCTTATAAATTCAATGAGCTGTTCCTCAAATCTGTATATGGCAAGCAAACACGGTACCCCTTTGAGGATTTGGAGTTGGTAGGGCCTGAGCAATTCGATGCCTATCTCAAATCCCTCTACGGTGACTATATGACCCCTCCCAGGGAGGAGCACCGCAATGCCCATGTTTCCGAACTGGTAAAAGCGGAAGAGGAGGCAGAATAATGCGTCTTCAGGATATTGCCAAAAAGGGCGGCGATGCCGGCTTGCAGGTGCTTTCCGATGCGCAGCTTCAGGAACTGCATGGCATTCTGCTTGAAATTCTGGACGATATCATAGCTGTTTGCCGGGAGCACAATCTGAAATTCATTCTCATCGGCGGCAGTGCCATTGGCGCTTTGCGTTCCGGGGGGATTATCCCTTGGGATGATGATATCGATATTGCCATGCCCCGTCGGGATTTTGAAACCTTCACCGCCATCATTCGGGAACGTTATCCGGAAAAGTATGCCATGCTCCACCCTCAGGACAAGGCGAATTTCGGACGGGTGATCCCGAAAATCCGGCTGAAAGGCACCCAGTATCGCACCATTCTGGAGCAGGACTTGACGGACTGCGGAGTATTTATTGATATTTATACCATCGAAAACGTACCGGATAACCCCGTTGCCCGATATTTTCAGGGCTTTATGACCATGTTTTTGGGCTTTTGCCTTTCCTGCCGTCGGCTGTACCGGGGGCGGAAATGGTTTTCCCGTCTGACCGGAGGCTTGTCCTTTCGGGTGAAATGTGCCATTGGTTTCTGCCTGAGCTTTGCCCCTTATGAAACCTGGGCAAGATGGACAGATTACTGGCACACAATTTGTAAAAACGAGCATTCCCGTTATGTGTCCATTCCCACGGACTGTCGCCATTATTTTGGAGAAATGAACCCCAGAGAGCTGCTTTGTACTTATCGGCAGGTGGATTTCTCAGGCCGTACCTGCTGGGTACCGGCAGATACGGATGCCTACCTTCGTCCCATTTACGGGGACTATATGGTAGTGCCTCCGGTGGAAAAGCAGGAGCGTAATTGCTATCTGGTTTACGATCCCGGCGAACGTGGGAGCAATAAGGAGTAGGATTTATGATAAACTTTACCGTAGGGCCTGTGCAGTCCCCTCCGGAGGTATTGGCTCTGGGGCAGCAACATGTTCCTTACTTCCGCACCCCGGAATTCTCCCGGGTGATGCTGGAAAATGAAAATCTGATTAAGACCTTTGCCAAAGCACCCACGGATGCCCGCGTAGTATTTCTTACCGGCTCCGGAACCGCCTCTATGGAGTCGGTGGTGATGAATGTTCTGGGAGCGGAGGATAAGGTTCTGCTGATTAACGGCGGCAGCTTCGGTCAGCGCTTCCATGAACTGTGCGAGCTGCACGGTATTGCCTTTGAGGAAATCCGTCTTCCCACCGGAAAGGCGCTGACGGCAGAACACCTGACCCCCTATGAAAATCGGGGCTTCACAGCATTTCTGGTGAATATTCACGAAACCTCCACCGGTGTGCGCTACAATCCCGATGTCATTCAGGACTTCTGCCGCCGGAACGGTTTGCTTTTGGTGGTGGATGCCATCAGCTCTTTCCTTGCCGATGAATTCCGCATGGAGGACTGGGGTGTGGACGTCATGATTACCGGCTCTCAGAAAGCCCTTGCCTGCCCTCCCGGAATTTCTGTGATTGTGCTGTCTGCGGTGGCGGTGGAGCGGATTGAGAAACACCCGACCAAAAGTATGTATCTGGATTTGAAGAGCGCCCTGAAAAACGGTGAACGGGGACAGACCCCCTTTACTCCGGCAGTGGGTACGCTGCTGCAAATCAATGCCCGGCTGAAAGCCATGGAAGCCCAAGGCGGTGTAGAAACGGAAACCGCGAAGATAGCAGCCATTGCTCAGGACTTCCGCAGCCGGATTGCCTCCCTGCCGCTGGATATTGCTTCGGAAGCCATGTCCAATGCCGTAACCCCTTTGATGACCAGAAACTGCTCTGCCTATGACATCTTCACGGTGCTGAAGGACGAGTACGGTATCTGGGTTTGCCCCAATGGTGGGGAACTGAGTGAACGTATTTTTCGGGTGGGGCACATCGGTGCGCTGACCTGTGAGGATAATACCAGGTTGATTGATGCTCTGCAGGATTTGGCTGATCGGGGCATCCTGAAATAAAGGGACAGTAACATGAAAAAAGTAATCACATACGGTACCTATGATTTGCTCCACCATGGCCATGTTGCCCTGCTGAAACGGGCGAAGGCGCTGGGCGATTATCTCATCGTAGGCGTAACGGCTGACGGTTTTGATAAGGAACGGGGCAAACTGAATGTCAGTCAGTCCTTGGCGGAGAGAATTGAAAACGTCCGCCAGCTTGGCATTGCCGACCAGATTATCGTAGAGGAATACGAGGGTCAGAAGATTTCGGACATCCAGAAGTACGCTGTGGATATTTTCACCGTTGGCTCTGACTGGGTGGGTAAGTTTGACTACCTCAGTGAGTATTGTCAGGTTGTGTACCTTCCCAGAACCAGAGGCATCAGTTCTACGGTTCTGCGTGCCAGTAATAAGCCTGCAGTCAAGGTGGGCATTCTGGGAATTGGCAATGCGGCGGAGCGGTTCTTCAGCGAATGCAAAGCCGTTTCCGGTATGGAAGTAACCGCTGTCTGCGACCCGGATGCCCAGAATATGAATAAATTCTGCCGGGGTAAGGGCTTGGAGCGTACGGAAACTGCGGAAGACCTCTATGCTGCCTGCGATGCGGTGTTTCTCAATACCCCGGTGAACGAACACTATGAGCAAATCATGGCGGCACTGGATGCCGGCTGCCACGTTATTTGCAATCCTCCCATGTTCCTGACGGTGGCGGAGGCGAACCGCTGTTATGAACGGGCGGACGAATTGGGACTTGTTCTGTTTGAGGGACTGAAAACCCTGTATTTCCCCGCCTTTGAGCATATGCTTCTGTTGGTCAAGAGCGGTGTCATCGGTGCGGTCAAGGATATTGACGTATCCTGCAGCCAGATTCCTGAACATATGGAGCAGGTGGAAACCAATAAGTATCTGGGAAGCCTTTACGACTGGTGTTCCGATGTCCTGCTTCCCATTATTAAGCTATACGAGTCCGAATGTCTGGATTGTCAGCTCATTGATTTCCAGAAGGGAGATTTCAGCTACTTTACCCGGGGCTTGCTCCGCTACCAGAATGCCACCGCCTCCATCAAGGTTGGTAAGGGCATCAAGGTGGAAGGAGAGCTGATTATCACCGGCACCAAGGGCTATCTGTATGTACCGGCGCCTTGGTGGCGGACGGAGTATTTTGAAATCCGCTCTGAGGATCTTCGGAACGTTAAAAAGTATTTTTATAATTACGAGGGCGAGGGTTTGCGCTATATGATTTACAGCTTCCTTCATGCCATCAACGGCACGGAACGCTCGCTGGTGCATACCCGTCAGGATGTCCTTCGCTCCACGGCGATTCTGGAAAAGTTCCACCGGGGAGAGTATACCGGAATCGAAATGTAAACCAAAGGAGAGTACGCCTTGGATACCCCCAATTTGCTCACTTTAGAACAAATGCAGCAGGTCTATCTGGAACTGCTGGCGGAATTTGATACCCTGTGTGCCGCCCACGGTCTGCGCTATGATTTGGCAGGCGGTTCTTTGCTGGGAGCGGTGCGTCACGGCGGCTTTATTCCTTGGGATAACGATGTGGATGTATGTATGCCCCGTCCGGACTTTGAGCGGCTTCTGGCACTCAAGGCGGAAGGAAAGCTGAACCTGCCTTCCCATCGGGATGTAATCAGCCATCGGGACGAAACCTTCCCCCGACATTTTGGCAGATATATTCGTCATGATGTCAAGCGGCTTTCTGATATGGCAGAGGACTCCGACTGCCCCTATATCGGCATGGATATCTTCCCGATTGACGGTCTGAAATCCGGAAAAGCGGCATTTCGGTTTCAATGCTTCCGGGTGCGGCAGCTTCGCCGTTTCCTGCTGACCAGTGTGGAAAAGCCCGGTACCAGCCGTCGGGGAGCGCTGGCTGGAAAAATCAAAAATCTGTACCGCCCCCTGCTGAAGAAAATCGGGCCGTTCCGCATCGCCCGGGCATTGGACAAGGTCTGTCAGTCCGTTCCTTATGAAAAAGCGGAATATGTGGGAGCCATCAGCGGTATGTACGGACAGCGGGAACGTTGGCGCAAGGAAGAGATGCTGCCCCAAAAGCGGCTTCCCTTTGAACAAATCAGCGCCCCGGTCTTTGAAAACTATCACATTTACCTGACAAATCTGTATGGAGATTATATGCGTCTGCCCCCGAAGGAACAGCAGGTTCCCCACTGCGACAGCGGTTATCGGGTAGACGTGGAATAAGGAGAAAAACTATGAATGTAGCACTGCTTACTGCCGCCGGCAGCGGCACCCGGATGCATCAGGACATTCCCAAGCAGTTTATCCACGTGGACAATAAGCCGGTGATAATCTATACCATGGAGGCATTCCAGAACCATCCCAGCATTGACGCAATCATTGTGGTAACGCTGGAATCCTGGAGTGCTGTGCTTTGGGCATATGCCAAGCAGTTTAATATCACCAAGCTGAAGTGGGTGGTACCCGGTGGTGAGTCCGGGCAGGATTCCATCCGCAGAGGTCTGGATGTTTTGAAGCAGGAGCTGTCCGATGAGGATGTAGTCCTGATTCATGACGGTAACCGCCCTCTGGTTTCCAGCGAAATCATTTCCGACAGCCTTGCCACCTTTGCTAAGTATGGCAGCGCTGTGGCGGCGATTCCCTGCACTGAGGTGGTCTTTGAGTCTGATGATGGCATCAGCTCCTGCGTATCCACTCCCCGGGAGCGGCTGCTTCGTACCCAGACTCCTCATACTTACCGTCTTGGGGATTTGTACGGAGCCCATCTGGAAGCGGAAAAGCGGGGAATTACCGGTACGGCGGCTTCCTGTATGCTGATGAAGGAGTTGGGACGGATGACCTACTTCTCCAAAGGCTCCGAGGAAAACCTGAAAATTACCACACTGGATGATTTGAAGATTTTCAAAGCCCTGCTGTATATGACGCAGGATAGCTGGATTAAGAAGTAAGACCATGACATATACGGAAAACTACCTTCGGGATTTATCCCAAGCTGCCATGGATGTGCCGGAATGTGGGGTGCTTAAGGGCAGCCGGGTTCTGATTACCGGTGCTTCGGGGTTGATTTGCTCTGGGCTTGTGGATGTGCTGATGGCAATGGGCGATGTCCATGTTTATGCTGCCGGTCGGGATGTCCGTAAGCTCCAAAGCCGGTTTTCTTACTGGCAGGGCAGGGAGGAGCTGCATTTTTGCGCCTACGATGCCCTTGCACCCCTCTCTTGGGAGGAGAGCTTTGATTACTATATCCACGGCGCTTCCAATGCCAGCCCTGCTGCCTATAGCCGGGAGCCGGTGCAGACCATGCTTGCCAACCTTACCGGCTTGAACGGACTGCTGGAATATGCGGCTGCCCATAAAGGGAAACGGGTGCTGTATATTTCCTCCAGTGAGGTCTATGGAAAACGGGAAGCCGACCGTTCCTACCGGGAGGGGGACTACGGCTATGTGGATATTCTGAACCCCCGTGCCTGCTATCCCAGCGCCAAGCGTGCCGCGGAAACGCTCTGCGCTGCTTATTCCAACCAGTACGGTCTGGATACGGTCATTGTCCGACCGGGGCACGTCTACGGCCCTACGGCTACGGCATCGGACAATCGGGCATCCACCCAGTTTCCCAGAGATGCGCTGGCAGGGAAGGATATCGTGATGAAAAGCGCAGGCACTCAGCTTCGCTCTTACTGCTATGTCCTCGACTGTGCCACCGCAATTCTGACGGTACTGCTTCGGGGAGAAACTGCCCATGCCTATAATATCTCCAACCCCGAAAGCGTTGTCACCATCCGGCAGATGGCGCAGGCATTCGCGGATGCCGCCGGTGTCCGTCTGGTCTTTACCGATGCCACTGCCGCTGAGGCAAAAAGTTATAATCTGATGGACCGATCCGACTTGGATGCTGCCACTCTGGAAGCATTGGGCTGGCGGGGGCGGTTTGACCTGAATGCCGGAGTGAAAGCCACTCTGGACGCAATGAACTGAATGAGGAATACCATGGAAAAGATTTTAACCATTTCCATTGCCGCCTACAATGTCAGCGGATATATCCGTAACACTCTGGACTCTATCATCAGCGAGGGCTGTATCGATGCTCTGCAGATTCTGGTGGTGGACGATGGCGGCAAGGACGATACCCTTCAAATTGTGAAGGAATATGAAGAAAAGTACCCGAACAGCATTTTCGGTGTCCATAAGGAAAACGGCGGCTACGGCTCCGTAATCAATACCAGCATCCGTCTTGCCAAGGGAAAATACTTCAAGCAGCTTGACGGCGACGACTGGTTCGAAACGGAGAACCTCTGCGAATTTGTGGACTTGCTTCGTAAGGTGGATGCGGACTATATCCTTACCCCCATGCGTATGGTGAACGAGTCCGACGGCAGCGAAGTGGTGAAGGACTATTTTGAGCATATGAGCGAGGGGAAGTACCCCTTTGACGAGGTGGACTTCCGGCATATCTGCCCCATGCACTGCTCCTGCTTCCGTACCGTTCTTTTGCAGGAGCATAACATCACCATCACGGAGCATTGTTTCTATACGGATGTGGAGCTGGTAAACCGCCCCCTGCCGTATTTGCGCAGTCTGTATATTTGGCATAAGCCCATCTACGTCTACCGTGTAGGTCTGGAGGGGCAAAGTGTCAGTAAGACCGGAATCCGCAAGCATTATAAGGAGCATGAAACCGTGTTCTGGAATCTGGTGGAGATTTATCACGGACTGGAGGAGCAGCAGACAGCCAAACGCCAGTTTCTCCTGCGCCGTTTGGTGAAGGAAACCGCCGCCCAGATGAAATACTACTGTTACCTTGACCGGGGCAAAGGCCCTTACGCAGAGCTGAAGGGCTTTACCCAGCGCCTTAAGCAGGAAGCCCCGGAGGTGCTGATTGCGGCTATGGATTACAGCCGTTTCGTAAAGGTCATGGTGAAAACCGGATGCCGAGCCTATCATATAGCCGGTTTGCTGATGTAAAGTGAGGTCGTTATCAACTTGAAAAACGGTGTTATCTCCCGGAGATTGCAAGGGGTGCGCTGGCAGGACGTTCCGTTTTTTCTGTCCTACGGTGTGTTTCTTGCCACCTCAGTGCTGAGCACATCTTTTTACTACCGATATTTCATGGGCTATCCCTATACGTGGATCCAGTCCGCCTGCGTGGCACTGCTGTTGATTTACGAGTTTCGGAAAGGTCTGCAGGGGCAAAACTGGCTGGGGCTGGGCATCTGCGGTATTATGGCGCTGATTTCCCTGCAGGTATCCACCGGTAACCTGATTCGTCTTGTGCCGCTGTTGTTTATGTATACCTATTGTGCCAGAAACCTGCATTTTGAACGGGTGGCAAGGTTTAGCATGAACCTCAGTATTGTTCTTACCTGCTTTGTAGTGGCAAGCGGATACCTTGGAATCATTGACAATGTGGTGGTGGCAAAGGGAAGCCGTGTCCGGGAATATCTGGGGTTTCGGTACGCTTTGTATGCTCCGGGTCTGCTTTTGAATATCACAGCACTGTGGATTTACCTGAACCGCAAAAAGCCGTCCATCTTGGGCACAGTCATTCTTGCGGCAGTCAACGCATGGGTCTATTATAAAACCGACTCCCGGATCTCCTTCGCTCTGGCGATCCTGCTTCTGGTGGCAGCGCAGATAATGCGTTTTGCACCCAAGTGGGTGGAAAAGCTTCAGGGACTGTGGGCACTGGCGGCAGCGTCCTTTGGAATTTGCGGCAGTGTGTCCATGGTGATGACGGGAATTTATAACGGCTCCATTCCCTGGATGCGAAAGCTCAACTCTATGCTGGAAAGCCGCCTGAGTCTGGGCAAACGCTCTTTGGAGAGTAAGGGTGTCAGCCTCTTTGCCCGTCAGATTTCCTGGGTGGGCAACGGTTTGGATGCCTTCGGAAACTCCACCAACAAAGCGTATACCTATGTGGACTGTCTGTACGTCAAGGTAATGCAGCGCTACGGCATTTTGTTTATCGCTGCACTGCTGGGCGTTGCCACGTGGGCAATGTACCGACTGTGGAAGCAGAAGCATTACCACATTCTTCTGATTAGTGCTACGGTGGCTGTGCATTGCATTCTGGACGATTTGTCCTTTTCCCTGCACTATAATACCTTCTGGATTGCCATGGGTCTGGCACTGCTGAACCCGGCAGCTCTTGCCGTTCCCCAAACGGAAGAAGAAACCTGAAAGAACCTGCTCCGGCAGGTTTTTTCTTTTTCGCCCATTGACACCGTATTTTCGGTGGGATAGAATAAAAAAAGACCAGGAGAGGAGGGAAGACCGTGAAAGGGAAATTCTTTTTGACCGCCGGGATTTACGGTGTGCTGTACGCACTGGTATCAGGCTGTTATTCTGCGGTTGCCCATAACCCTCTCTGGCTGGTAGTGATGATACCGCTGTTTTTGCTGATCCATGCCGTTCCCGGGTTCTTCAGCCTGAAAACCAAAAGTAAACGTTTGAAGGGCTGTTACCACGGTACGGTGCTCCTTACCGCCTTTTCCATATCTGTTCTGCTGTCCCTCCTTCAACACGGAGCGATGGCATTCCGATTACTGCCGGAGGATTGGCAAAGCCTTGTGTGGAGCGTAGTGGTGAGCGTTTGTACTCATACCCTGCTGTTCTGGAACGGAATTATCTGGGTCTACCTGACTTCTGTGCAGTTAGGAATCAAACGTCGGATCATCGGCATTGCCTGCGGAATGATTCCCGTTGCCAATCTGATGGCACTGGGGTTCATTCTTGCCACTACCTATCGGGAAGTGGAAACGGAAATCGCCCACCAGCGGCGAAACGAAGCAAGAAAAGCAGACCGGGTCTGTGCTACCCGATATCCCGTATTGCTGGTGCACGGTGTCTTTTTTCGGGACAGCCGGTACTTCAACTATTGGGGAAGAATTCCTTCTGAGCTGGAGGAAAACGGCGCAGCGATTTTCTATGGAAACCACCAGTCCGCTTCCTCTGTGGATGCCGCCGCCGAAGAGCTGGCAGTGCGAATTCGGGAGGTGCTGGCTGAAACCGGAGCGGAGAAGGTAAACCTGATTGCCCACTCCAAAGGCGGACTGGACTGCCGCAGAGCATTGGCAAATCCGGAAATTTGCGCCATGGTAGCCTCTCTGACCACCATCAATACCCCCCATCGGGGATGTTTGTTTGCGGATTACTTGTTGACAAAAATACCGCAAAGCACAATAGAAAAGACTGCCCGTCTCTATAACAGTGCGCTGAAACGTCTGGGTGACCCCGATCCGGACTTCCTCGCGGCTATTAGCGACCTGACGGAAAGCGCTTGTCGGGAAAGAAACCGACAGCTTCCCGACCCGATGGGGGTTTACTGCCAAAGCGTAGGCTCTACCGTCCGACGGGCGACGGGCGGAAAATTCCCCCTGAATTTTTCGTATCACTTGGTCAAATACTTCGGCGGTGCCAATGACGGTCTGGTAGGGGATACCTCCTTCCCATGGGGAGAAAACCATATTCTCCTGACCCCATCGGGCAGACGGGGAATCTCCCACGGTGACATGATCGACCTGAACCGGGAAAACATCCCCGGCTTTGATGTTCGGGAATTTTATGTAAACCTACTGAAAGATTTGAAGGACAAAGGAATGTAGGGAAATATAAAACGGCTCTGCAGGAGAACCCAAAAAGTTCCCCCGCAGAGCCGCTGTATTTGTAAGGTAAATTGTTGTTTGAAAGGCACCACGCCCACGATATGTCATCCTGAGCGGAGCGAAGCGGAGTCGAAGGATCTCAAACGTAAAGATTGCGAATCTGTCGGGAAATATGTGAAAACCGAACATTAGATCCTTCGACTCGCTTACGCTTGCTCAGGATGACACGTCTGAGGATTCTGCTCTTCAAACAACAATTGATCCACCCGGCAGCTTCAACGGAGCTTGTCCCACTCAGCTTCCTTAAAGCCGGTAAGAATGATGTCGCCCTGAATGATAATGGGACGTTTCACAAGCATCCCGTCAGAAGCCAGCAGACGAAGCTGTTCTTCCTCCGACATACCGGGAAGCCGCTCCTTCAGATTCATGGACTTGTATAAAAGTCCGCTGGTATTAAAAAATCGCTTTAAGGGCAATCCACTCTGCTGATACCAGCTTTTCAGCTCCTCGTAGGTGGGAGGATCCTCCTTGATGTGCCGATCCTCATAAGAAAACCCATGACCGTCCAGCCACTTTTTCGCCTTCTGGCAGGTAGAGCAGGGGGGATATTGAATAAACAGCATAACATAACCTCCATGAAATCTGCAGGATTTCTTACAGCATACCACAATTCTCTCAGTTTTACAACCAACCATCTGCTCAAAATCCATTGGCTGTTACCCGTGTCGGAAAAAAGCCGGAATAGGAAAAGAAAATCCTTGACAATCCGGATATTCGGTGGTACAATATGCCCCGTGATGGTGCTCAGCGCCTGTGACAATATGGGCCTTTAGCTCAGTTGGTTAGAGCCTCCGGCTCATAACCGGATAGTCCCGGGTTCGAATCCCTGAAGGCCCACCACGCAAAATAAAGGAACATCCTTTTATATATAGGGGTATAGCTCAATTGGTAGAGCGGCGGTCTCCAAAACCGTAGGCTCTGGGTTCAAGTCCTAGTGCCCCTGCCAGAAAAAAGCACTTGCAATCGCAAGTGCTTTTTTCAACGAAATAAATCCCTTACGGGATTTGTGAAATTGCCTTCGGCAGTGAAATATTGCTTCGCAATGTGAAATGTGCCGCGGCACATAGGGATTTATTTCATTTCACTTGATGCGTAAGCATCAAATTTCACAATTCGCCAAGCGAATTATTTCACATTTTGCCGCAGGGCAAAATATATCACTTAATAAGTTTGAGTTAAGGCTCTGTGGTCGCTGACAACCAGCTTCCACAGAGCCTTTTCTTTATAAAATTCGTAACCATTATTGATCGTCGAACGCACCCCAGTCCATGGCACCCTCGTTTTCACGGGGGACCCATGTGGTACCGTTGTCTTCGTAGACGATGGTAGTGGGGACGGTTTCTTCAAAAGGTTCGCTGGGAGCGGTGCTGTGGGGCATAGTGGTTTCGTCCCCCTGACCGTCCAGAGCACCCCAGTCAATTTCTCCTTCGTTTTCGTTTGGAATCCATGTGGTGGGGGGTGTGGTCACCTGCGTAGAGGGGGGATCGGGTTGGACGGTGGGATCCGGCTGGGTGGTGAAGGGGTCTGTGGATGCGGAAGGAGCATCCCCGAAGCTGCCTCCGCCGAAGGACTCTCCGGTGAGCTGCCAATCCCGGTCAAACCAACCGGAAGTTACGATAATGTCTATGGGCTGGAATTTCACCAGTTCCATTTTTGCAGGAAGATACCGCTCTTTCATTTTGTCCACCGCCTTTCCGAAAGTACAAAGTATATTGATGATAACAAGCCCGGTGCTTTCTGTCAAGTCATACTTTTTTCCTGATAATAATGGTTTACACAGGTACGGTTGCTGTGCTATAATGTCAGGAAGGAATAGAGAAAACGAGGTCAACAGACATGGATTATATCGTTTTGGATATGGAATGGAATCAGCCATGGCCCGGTTCTCCCTCGGCTAAGAAGGTGCTGCCGGTAGCCATCCGGGGAGAAATCATCCAGATTGGCGCGGTGCGGCTGACAGAGGACGGTCAGGTGGCAGATGAGTTTCAGGTAATGATTCGCCCCAAATACTATCGCCGATTGAACCGCAGGGTCAGCAAGCTCACGGGTATCAAGGAAAATCAGCTTCGGGATGAGGGGGTTCCTTTCCCTGAGGCTATGGAGCAGTTTCGGGCTTGGTGCGGCGAGCCGGTGATTTTCCTGATTTGGGGCTTTGATGATATTGGGATTCTTCGGGAAAACCTGCGCCTTTTTGGGCTGGATGAAAGCTGGACCGAGGTCTGGTATAATGCACAGATGATGTTCAATGCCCAGACTGACGGCTCCACATCGCAGAAAGCGCTGAAAACCGCCATGGAAATCTTCGGTATCGAAGCCACCCGACCTGCCCATGATGCCTTGGGAGATGCTTACCATACCGCCCTGATTTGCTCCCGACTGGATTTGAAGCGGGGAGCGGAGGAATACCAGCAGGCATTGAAGAGCCATGATAATGGCTTCCACGGAGCAGAGCTTCCCGGCTGTATCTGCCGTCAGGTATTTTACGATTACCCGGACAAGCATGCCGCTCTGAGTGCTATGAACGGCAAGGAAAACAAATGCCCCACCTGCGGCCGCCAGATGCTTGGCTCCCGTTGGTTTGCTCAGCCGGGTCGGCGGTACATGGATCTCGCCACCTGCCCGGAACACGGTAAATTCCTGATTCGGGTGCGGTTGTCCGACCAGCCTGACGGTTCAGTCAGAGTCAGCCGCCTGACTTATGAAGCTACCTCCGAAGCTGCCGCAGCTTACGCCAGAAGAGCGGAAAAGGCGGATCCGGAAGAGCCCCGTACCACCCGCCGCCGCAGACGCCGCCGTTCCGCAGTTGCGGAAGTCAAGGCACAAAGCGAGAATTAACAGCACAGCACCGCCGGAAAAACCCGGCGGTGCTTTTTTGCGTATCAGCAGGTATGACAGCCGCAGTCGGGGGTGTCCTGATGGTCACAGCCCCGGGGGGAGAATTGGGCGGCAGGGAAGGGGATGCGGCTGAACATCTCGCAGGGGTCTTCGGCACAGCCGACGCTGTCGCAGCATTCCTTGGTGGGGAGCGAATAATCCAGAACCGGTACCACAAGCTGGGCATCCCGTTCCAGACGGATGATGGAGAACTGACCCAGGGTGACAAACAACCGCCGCCGCTCGCCGGTGAGTACCAGCTCTTCGTCGAAGAGATTGCGGACGCACTGGGGAATCTGCACCGTTTCCTGACATGGGCAGTCGCAGACCTCTTTGACCTTGGAACTGAGAACCATGGGGTCGAGAACTTCCACCACAGCGGTGGGGCGGTTGGTACAGAAACGGGTCAAACCGTCCGGCTCTCCAATTCGGGTGTCGCTGCAGAAAATGTGGGCACGACTGTCTTCGCCGCACAGTACCGCCCTCTTGGAGAATACCGCAAGACCGTAAAGGGCGGCAGGACGTGCGCTTCCCACCACAGCATCGGCAAGAATGCGGTAGTAGAAGGTCACATCGATGCAGTAATGGTTTCGGTCAAAAGCAACCGGCTCCACATCAATGTAGGCGTACACAAGATCCGCGCAGCGCACCCTGACACCGGCAGCGGTGTCCAGAACGCATTGGGAGCCTTTCGTCAGGTAGACGCGCAAATCCTCAATGCAGTCCTTGTCTTTGCAGCTATCGGTAATTTTTCGGGTGTGGATGGACAACGCCTCACGCAGATCTTCCGGTCTGCAGCTCAGCGATTCCTGACAGCATTCTGACATGGTGATACCTCCCGTTGAAAAAATAAGCACAAACGCTTATAGGACAGTTTATGCACACACCCACGGGAAGTGCAAAAAACCTCCCCAAGCCGCAGCTTGAGGAGGGATAATTAAATGATATATTGTACCCGTTGCTTACCGGAGATTTCCGGCTGGCTTTGGGCAAACAGACCGTAGAGCCGGTCACAGCGGTTTTCTGAAACTTCATAGGGATGCCCGGTCTTTTCTCCCAGATTGGGGAAGCAACCGGTTTGCCTTGCCTGCTTCAGGATTTCCCGACCTTTGTGGTTGAATGCCAGCACCCGTGCGTAGGGAGCGGGAGCGGCAAAGTCCTCCGCTGTCAGACCCAGAAAGGCACACAAAATCATTCGGTCGATGCGGCTTCGGGTGTAACGTTTGGATTTTACCGCTGTGGCGATGGACTCCAAATCCGGTTCTTTCCCGACGGCATGCATCAGCTTTCGCCACAGTCCCTCACTGGCATGGGGCAGGGCTTCAAATTCTGCATCGGTCATGGTGCGAAGATGGGCAAGCACTGCCCGTTCACCGGCACGAAGAGAGTGAATGCTTCCTTCGGAAAACAGTGCTTTGGCAGCGTCGGGGACAAAGCCCTCCCAATCCTGCCCCTGAAGGATCAACCGTCGCAGAGCGGTGGCGGAGGGGTTCTCGCTGTCGGGAGTATCCGCATGATAGCTTCCCTGACGGTGGATGGGCATAGGCTGCATCCGGCATCCTTGAGAGAGGATAGCTTTACAGTATTCCACAGCCAGAATATTGTTGGGCTGACAAAGCACTTCCCCGGAATACCCCATAGCAATCAATGCTGCGCTGCGGGCGGCAGGGAAGGACTTCCCGGTATCCAACCCGGAACGCAGAGCAGCCGGAAATTCCTCGCTGAGCAGTGCCGTTGCCAGATCCGTCAGCAGTTCCGGCTTTTCCGTTTCCGCGCCGAAGCACAGATAGTCGCAAAAGCCTCCAAGCAAAGAAACACCGCCGGAAGCGAATCCTTCCGCGGAATTCAGCGCCACGGTCACCGGAAGTTCCAGAACCAAATCGGCACCGCATTCCACCGCCGCTCTTGCCCTGAGGGACTTTTCGAAAATCGCCGGAGCACCCCGCTGAACAAAATTTCCGCTCATCAGACACACGATTCCCTCCGCACCTGCAGCTCTGACAGCGGATAATTGCTTGCTGTGCCCTTTGTGCAGGGGATTGTACTCGCAAATAATCCCTACGGTGTGCAAAAAAATCCCTCCTTTTTGAAAAATTTCCTTGTTAGGGGTTGAGAAATTTGAAATAATCGTATAAAATATACGTTGATGTTATCATATCACAAAATACGATAAATGAACAACATTTTTTTAGGAGGAAGATTCCAATGAACATTCTCATTATCAATGCCGGCAGTTCCAGCCTGAAGTATCAGCTTATGAACCCCGATACCGGCGACGTGGCTGCCAAGGGCCTGTGTGAGCGTATTTATATCGACGGCCGTCTGACCCACAAGGTCGGTGACAATAAGGTCGTTAAGGATATCCCCATGCCCAGCCATTCCGAGGCGATTGCCGCGGTTCTGGATATTCTGGTGGATGCCGAGTATGGCGTTATTAAGTCCGTAGACGAAATCGATGCTGTTGGTCACCGTGTTCTCCACGGCGGTATGGAGTTCAGCGACTCCTGCATCGTCACCGATGAGGTTATCGCAGCTATTGAAAAGTGCATCCCTCTGGGCCCCCTGCACAATCCTGCCAACCTGATGGGCATCCGTGCCTGCCAGGCTGTTATGCCCAAGACTCCTCAGGTTGCCGTGTTTGATACCGCGTTCCACATGACCATGCCTGCCAAGGCTTATCGTTATGCCATCCCCACCGAGTATTACGAGAACGATAATATCCGCCGCTACGGCTTCCACGGCACTTCCCACAAGTATGTTGCCCGCCGTACCGCTGAGCTGGTAGGCAAGACCGAGTTCAAGATGGTCAACTGCCATCTGGGCAACGGCTCTTCCATGGCTGCTGTGAAGGACGGCAAGTGCATGGATACCACCATGGGCCTGACCCCTCTGGCAGGTGTTCCTATGGGGACCCGTTCCGGTGATATCGATCCCGCTGTTGTTCAGTTTATCTGCAACAAGTACGGCATGAGCGTGGACGATTGCCTGAATATGCTCAACAAGAAGTCCGGCGTGCTGGCTGTGTCCGGTGTTTCCTCCGACTTCCGTGATCTGGAAGACGGTGCCGCCAAGGGCAATGCCGACTGCCGTCTGGCTCTGGACAAGTTCTGCTACGAGGTCGCCAAGTACGTTGGTGCTTACGCGGCTGCTCTGAACGGTCTGGATGTTCTGACCTTCACCGCCGGTGTGGGCGAAAACGGCCCTGACACCCGTGCCGCTGTTTGTGAGTATCTGGCATTCATGGGTGTGAAGCTGGATCCTGAGAAGAACAAGGTTCGTGGCAAGGAGATGCTGATCTCTACCCCCGATTCCAAGGTTCAGGTCTGGGTCGTTCCCACCAACGAAGAGCTGATGATTGCTCAGGATACCGCTGAGCTGGTCAAGGCTGCACAGTAAATTCATTTGGTTAAGAGCCGCCGCAACATCGGCGGCTCTTTTTTTGGAAGGAGTCACTATGGAAACTGTATCTTCCCGTTTTTTACGCTATGTAGGATTTCCTACCCGTTCCGATGAAGCGTCTGCTTCCTGCCCCTCCACCCCCGGACAGCGGACTTTGGGAGCTGCCCTTGTGGAGGAGATGAAGGCTATGGGCATTCGGGATGCCTTTATGGATGATAACGGCTATGTCTACGGCACTGTCCCGGGTACACCGGGATTGCCTGTCATCGGGCTGATTGCCCATATGGACACCTCTCCGGATTGCTCCGGAGAAAATATTCACCCTCAGGTGGTGGCATATAACGGTGGTGACATCTGCCTGAACAAAGAGCTGGATATCTGGCTTCGGGAGAGCGAGCATCCCTCTTTGCTTCGCAATCAGGGCAAGCACCTGATTGTCACCGATGGTATGACCCTTTTGGGAGCGGACGATAAAGCCGGTATTGCGGAAATACTCACCGCCGCGGAGCGCCTGCTCAGCAGCGGTAAGCCCCACGCCACTTTACGGATTGCCTTTACCCCCGATGAGGAAATCGGCAGGGGAGCGGACTTGTTTGATGTTTCCGCATTTGGCGCAGACTATGCCTATACCGTCGATGGCGGCAGTCTGGGAGAGCTGGAGTACGAAAACTTCAACGCCGCCGGCTGTACGGTCAGCATTCGGGGGATTAACATTCATCCCGGCAGCGCCAAGGGCAAGCTCCTGAACTCTCAGCATATCGCTATGGAATTCCACACTCTGCTGCCCGTCCACCAGCGGCCTGAGGCGACGGAGGGCTACGAAGGGTTCTACCATCTTATTGGTATGAAGGGAACCGTGGAAGAAACCACCCTGAGCTATATTATCCGTGACCATGACATGGAAAAATTCACGCAAAAGAAGGAATTTGTAACTGCCCTTGGAGATTTCCTGAACCAAAAGTACGGTGAGGGTACCGTTACCGTGACCCTTCGGGATAACTACTATAATATGCGCAGCCAGATTGAACCTTGTATGTACGTGGTGGAGCGGGCAAAGAAAGCCATGGAAGCGGTGAGTATCACCCCCAAGGTCAATCCCATCCGTGGCGGCACCGATGGTGCAAGACTGAGCTTTATGGGTCTGCCTTGCCCCAATATTTTTACCGGCGGAGAGAACTTCCACGGGCGGTTTGAATATATCCCCGTGGAAGACATGGAAAAATGCGTAGACCTCCTGACTACCATGCTGTGGAGCGTGCTTGACGAACAGGGGAAAACGTAATATAATGAACCCCGATATGCTATCAACTCTATCACCCATCAAGGTGAGGATACCCCCACGATACAGGAGGATATAATTATGCGTTTTGTTTACGGTAAGCAGGATATGCGTACCCTGACCCGGGCGCAGGAGAATTGCTTTTTGCTGACCAATGCTCTGGGTGGCTATGCTTCCGTCACCGGCGGCTTTTCTGCCCCTCGTTGCGATCAGGGCATTCTGGTAGCGGCGGTGAAAGCTCCCAATGTCCGGATTAACATGGTTCACCGCCTCAGTGAGGTGCTGAGCATCGGTGCTGACAAGCGGTATTTGTCTACGCAGGAATTTGCCGACGGCACTGCCCCTGAGGAAGGCTATCGGGAGCTTGCCTCCTTTACCTATGACGGACTTCCTACATGGAGTTATGACGTTGCCGGTGTCCGTGTGGTTCGCCGCTGTGTGATGGCGCAGGGAAAGAATACCACTGCTGTGCTGTACAGCGTTGACAACTGTGCAGGAGAAAGCTGTACTTTAACCATTCGCCCCTTCCTGAAATTCGTCCCCAGGGAGAATATTCTGGAGGAGAAGAAGAGCTTTGTCTATGAGAAGGGCACCATTCGCTCCGGTGATTATACACTGTACCTGCAAAGCGATGCCGATGTGAAGGCAATCCCCATGCAGTGGCAGTGGGTTGCTTATCCCGAGGATGTAAAGGACGGACGACCGGAAAAGAGTCTTGCCGGTGCTTGCTGTGAGATTACCAAAACCGTTGGGGCAGGGGAGAAGCTGGACTTTGAGGTCATCTTCACCATGCATCCCGAAGCGGTTTCCGGTGCGGAGCTGGTGAAAGCCCATTATACCCGGAATGAAAGCCTGCTGAAGCTGGCAGGACTCAATGACCCCATTGCCCGGGAACTGGTTCTGGCGGCGGATGCCTATATTGCCCGCCGTGACTCCACCGACGGCAAGACCATTCTGGCAGGCTACCCGCTGTTCAGCGACTGGGGCAGAGATACCATGATTTCCCTCCCCGGCTGTACCCTTTCCACCGGACGGTATGAAGATGCCAAGAGTATCCTGCGTACCTTCCTTGCTTATGAACGTCGGGGCCTGGTACCCAACCTCTTCCCTGAGGGCGAGTCCAAGCCTATGTACAATACTGTGGATGCAGCCCTGCTCCTGATTGACGCGGTGTGGCAGTATCATCGCCGCACCGGTGACGATGCCTTCGTTCAGGAGGCATGGCAGGTGATGTGCAATATCATCCACTATTACAAAACCGGTACTGACCATTCCATTTCCATGGATACCGACGGTTTGATTCGTGCCGGCGGCGGCCTTGACCAGGTTACCTGGATGGATGTGTGTGTCAACGGCATCCTGCCCACCCCCCGTCACGGTAAGCCCGTGGAAATCAATGCCTACTGGTATAACGCTCTGAAGATTATGGAGTTCTTTGCTCCGATTGCCGGAACTGACGGCAGCGCCTACGGCGAATTGGCACAGCAGGTGAAAACTTCCTTCCTTGCCGCTTTCTACATGGAGGATAAGGGTTACCTGAAGGATGTCATTTCCGGCACGAAGGCAGACGAGCAGCTCCGCTGCAACCAGATTTGGGCGGTTTCCATGCCCTTCGGTATGCTCAGCCCGGAGCAGGAGAAGAGCGTGGTGGATACTGTCCGCCGGCATCTGTATACACCCTGCGGTCTGCGTACTCTGTCCCCGGCTGACCCTGAGTACCACGGTCACTACGGTGGACCTATGGTGGAACGGGATATGGCTTACCATCAGGGCACCACTTGGGTGTTCCCCATGGGTGCCTACTATCTGGCATACCTGAAGGTTCACGGCTATACTGCCGAAGCCAAGGCATATGTCCGTGCTCAGCTGGATGCCATGGAGCCCATGCTCCGTGAGGGTTGTGCCGGACAGCTTCCGGAAATCTACGAGGGCGACTTCCCCACGGAGAGCAAGGGCTGCTTCGGTCAGGCGTGGAGCGTCAGCGAGATCCTCAGAGTCTTTGAAGCAATCGAGAAGGAGTAAACTACATGGCAAACCTCATTCTGGATAAGAGTAAGCGGGGCTGGTGGCAGTCTGCTGTCTTTTATCAGATTTATCCCAAGAGTTTTCAAGATACCACCGGCACCGGTATCGGGGACCTGCAGGGTATCATTTCCCGACTGGATTATTTGCAGAAGCTGGGCATTGACGGTATCTGGCTGTCCCCGGTTTGTGCCTCTCCTCAGGTGGACAACGGCTACGACGTTTCCGACTACTGTGCCATTGACCCTATGTTCGGTACCATGGCAGATATGGAAATGCTGATTGCCGAGGCAAAGAAACGGAATATTTCCATCATCATGGATTTGGTTCTGAACCATAGCTCTGACCAGCATTTCTGGTTCAGGGAAGCACTGAAGAGCAAGGATAATCCCTATCATGATTACTACATCTGGAGAGATGGGGATGCTGACACCCTGCCCAATGATATGTGGTCTGTGTTCGGAGGCCCCACATGGACGTATGTTCCCCATCTGGGCCAGTGGTACTTCCACCAGTTTGCTCCGGAGCAGCCTGACCTGAACTGGGAAAACCCCAAGGTCCGTCAGGGACTGTACAGCTTCATCCGCTTCTGGGTGGATAAAGGTGTGGAGGGGTTCCGTCTGGACGTAATCGACCAGATTGCCAAAGATCCCGACCTGAAGGTTACCACCAACGGCCCGAAGCTCCACGATTTCCTGCGGGAACTGTCCCGGGAAGCCTTCCAGGAGGAAGGTCTGGTTACCGTTGGCGAGGCATGGGGCGCGGATGTGGAACGGGCAAAGCTTTACAGCGCACCGGACGGCTCTGAGCTGAGCATGGTGTTCCAGTTCGAGCATATGGGACTTGACCAGACAAGCTGGCAGAAGTGGGATTTTGCGCCGTTGCCGCTGGTAAAGCTGAAGGATTGCTATCGTCGCTGGCAGCAAGGTCTGGCAGAAAAGGGCTGGAACAGCCTTTTCGTAAATAACCACGACCTGCCCCGTATCGTATCCCGTTGGGGAGATGATACGGTGTACCGTGTGCCTTCTGCCAAGATGCTGGCAACTATGCTCCACGGTATGCAGGGTACGCCCTACATCTATCAGGGCGAAGAACTGGGCATGACCAATATCAAGCTCCCGTTGGAGGAGTATGTGGATGTGGAAATCCATAATCTCTTCCGTGACCGTACCGCAGAGGGATATTCTCCTGAAGCAGTGATGGAGTCCATCTGGAAGCGTGGACGGGACAATGCCCGTACTCCTATGCAGTGGACAGCAGGGGAGAATGCCGGTTTCACCACCGGTAAGCCTTGGCTGAAGGTCAATCCCAACCATACGGAAATCAATGCGGAAGCGGCACTGGCAGATCCGGACTCTATCTTCTATTATTATCAAAAGCTGATTGAGCTGCGGAAATCCCTGCCGGTATTCCGTGAGGGCAGCTTCGAACTGCTGTGTCCTGAGGATGAAAAGGTATTTGCCTATACCCGTGATATGGGAAACGCCCACCTGCTGGTGGTGTGTAACTTCACTTCCAAGGCGGTGCCCTTTGAAATTCCTGAAGCCTTCCGCAATGCCAAAACCCTGGTTGCCAACTATCCGGATACTGCAGACACCCTCCGCCCCTATGAGGCAAGGATGCTCTATTACGAATAAATAACAAAAGACCTGCTGCCAATCCCAAGGCAGCAGGTCTTTCAAACAATAATTCCATTCTATCCCTGATTTTTCTTCAGCTTGGTGTTAAGAGCAGCGGTGCTTTTTTTGGTGACGAGCCAGATGCACAGCCAGATGACGGCATACCCTGCCAGAAAAATCCCGGTGAAAATCAGGATGGGGATGAACTGGGATTTGAGCCATCCGTTGATCAGGTAAATTCCGATATAATCCAAATACAGCACACCACTGTGCAGAGCAATCGCACCCATCAGCGGCAGACGGTCAATCTCATATACCACGCCGATGCCCGCTGCCAAAAACGCCATGAATGTCACGGTGAGAATCCCTCTGCACAGCTCCCAAATGCTCACGCTCTGTACCACTCCGGTGATGCCGAGAATGCCGTAAATCAGAGCCATAATCACAGGGCCACCCCATGCGGCGACCATACCGCGCTTGCAGAAATTCATAATGACTTGTTTCATTTTTCTTCAAACCTCCTTTTGATTGCCGCAAAACAGCGGCGTGACACATATTCCCGGTATCCGCTTCGCAGTACTGCATCCACTGCACCGCTGAAGGATGCCGTAAATTCCACCAGATGATGCTCATTGACAAGAGCGGATTTGTTAATGCGGATAAAGCACTCCGGAAGCATGGCTTCCAATTCGTACAGCCGGTGTTTGACCCTGTATTGTCTGCCTTTGGTATCGATGGCAAAGGTTTTTCCTCCGATTACCGTGAAGCATTCAATGCTTTCAAAGGGCAGTTGTTTTATGTCCTCATCCCGGTAGGCTGTGACAAAGTTTGCCCCCTGATGCTGTAGAACCAACGCTTCGATTTGGTCGGTCAACTCGCTTCTTTGGCGGACGGTGGCGACCACGGTTTCCGGAGCGGCTTTGTCAATAATCAGTTGAAATTCCATAGGGATCACCTCCTTGTGTCTGCATTATAGCACAGAAAAATCAAAAATGTTGGATTTTACGCTAAGCGGCCATTATTTGTGCCTCATCGGTATAGAATCGGAAACTGGTCATATAAAACAATGCAAAACTGACTATTCAAATATGGTCAGATATGGTGTATTTTCGTGAAAAAGAGAAAAGGAGGGGCATCATGTCCCATAATCATCAGAAGAAGATTGCGGTAATCAATGATTTCTGCGGCTTCGGACGTTGTTCGCTGACGGTTTCCCTGCCGGTGATTTCTGCCATGGGGGTGCAATGCTGCCCCGTACCCACTGCGATTTTTTCTAATCATACCGGTTACGACAGCTTTTACCGTACCGATTTTACCTGCCACATGGAGAATTATCTTCAGCAGTGGGAGCGGTTGGATTTGCAGTTTCAGGGAATCCTCACCGGTTTTCTTGGTTCTCAGGCACAGATTGATATTGTGCTTCGTTTTCTGGAGCGCTTTCGCGGAGAAAAAACCGTTACGGTAGTAGACCCGGTAATGGGGGATGACGGTATCTTGTATCCGGGCTATGACCCTGCCCTTGCCCGCCGGATGCGTGAGCTGGCAAGTTATGCCGATATTTTAACTCCCAATCTGACAGAAGCCTGCATCCTGACGGATACTCCTTACCTCCCGGATATGGACGAAGAGGAATTGCTAAGAATCTGTCGGACGCTGAATTCTATGGGGCCGAAGACCATTGTGATCTCCGGTCTGGAGCGGGGAGAGGATTTGGATAATTTCATCTGCGAGGCCGGCAAGCCTCCGGTTGTGGTAACCGCCCATAAGGTAGGCGTTTGCCGGGCAGGTACGGGAGATGTGTTCTCTGCCATCCTTGCGGCTCATGCTGTCAATGGTGTGGAAACGGTAACTGCTGTGCGCCATGCTGCCGGGTTCATTGGCAAGGTGCTGCGGCGTTGTCTGGAACTGGAATTACCGCAGACCGACGGACTCTGTTTTGAGGAGTTTCTTCCTGAGTTGAGGACGGCTTTGTAAATGCCGAAAGGCAGGAATTCTTTTGGGTATTTTTCAGCTTTGTCCTTGACTGGAAAGCAGAAAATGGTAGTCTGAAATAAGACTTATAAAATTTGAAAGCCACTGATTTTGTGAGGAAGTGGAAAAATCGTGAAAAATACACAATTCTGAGGGTCAATATTGGTATGGTATTGCAACTGGAAGTTCTGGAAACTTCGTGCTATAATAAAGACTGCCCAATTATATTAAATGGAGGTAAAAAGATGAAAAAACTGTTAGCTCTGCTCTGCGTCATCGCTGTTCTGGCTGCTCTGTGCATCCCCGCAATGGCTGCAGAGGACAAGGTTCCCGTCGTGGCGTCCGTGCCCGCTGAGTGGACCACTCCCTACTTGTACTGCTGGAATGGCAACGGCGACGCCGCTGCTTGGCCCGGCACCCCCATGCAGAAAGTCGACGGCTGGTGGTATGCCTACATGCCCAATGACATGGAGAATATCATCATCAACAACGGCAATGGTCAGCCCCAGACCGGTGACCAGAAGGTCGATGCCGGCCTGCCCGTTTGTGTTCAGGTCAAGGCTGACACGAGCTGTGATGTCGAGTACGATCTGCCCGTGGAAGTGCCTGAGTACTCCGAAGTGAAGATCCCCACCTACGTCATTCGCGTTGGCGCTCCCGAAAGCTGGGCAAGCGCTTTCGTGTGGGCTTGGGACGACAACCTGACCAACGCTTTCTCCGCATGGCCCGGCATGGAGCTGACCATGGGTGCCGACGGCTTCTGGTACGGCGAAGTCAACGCTCAGTACAAGAACGTTGTTATTGCTGAGAAGGACGGCGGCGAGCAGACTGCTGACCTGGTCGTGACCGGCGACGAGAACTGGATTCTCTTCGGCGAGAAGAACGGCGAGGGTAAGTACGATGCCACCATCTCCAACACCGCTCCCGAGGGCTTTGAGCCTCCCGAAGGCGGCTCTTCCACCGAGCAGCCCACCACTCCTCCTGCTGATGCCGGCAGCGTGAAGGTTCACGCTATGGTTCCTGCTGACTGGACTCAGGTCAATGCATGGGCATGGAAGACCGGTGACAACACCAACGCTTTCGAAGCTTGGCCCGGCAATGCCATGACCAAGGACGGCGACTGGTATGTCATCGAAGTTCCCGGCTGGGTTGATGGCTTCATCGTCAACAACGGCAGCGTTCAGACCGGTGACCTGACCATCGAGGCTGGCAAGGAAGTTTGGCTGGATGCCACCGATGTTGCCAACGTTGGTATTTACTACGAAGAGCCCGATATCGAGGCTCCCACTCTGCCCCCCGAAACCACTCCTCCCACCACCGCTGAGCCCACTCCCAGTGAGCCCGACGCTTCCAAGCCTGTCACCACCGAGCCCGCTCCTGCTGGCAACGGCGGTCTGATTGCCGGTATCGTGGTTGCTGTTGTCGCCGTTATCGCCGGTGGCATCGCTATCTTCTTCATTCTGAGAAAGAAGCCCGAATAATCTACATACCCAACCTGCCGTGGCAACACGGCAGGTTTTTTATCATGCTTACCGAAAGAACAGCCTGACTGTCAGGGATGCCATCAAAAAACCGGTCAGGTCAGCCAGCAGGGCTGCGATGACGGTGTATCTGGTTTTTTGAATTTTGGCTGCACCAAAATATACGCTGATGGTGTAAAAGGTAGTTTCCGTAGAGCCAAGCATTACCGCCGCGGTTCGTCCAATCAGGCTGTCCGCACCGTAGGTGGTCATTAACTCCGCGCCCACAGCCAATGCCGCGCTTCCACTGATGGGGCGGACCAGCACCAGCATTGCGGTTTCAGGGGGGACACCGAAGAAGGAAAATACCGGAGTAAGTACACCGCTGATCAATTCCATAGCGCCGGATGCCCGAAGCATGGTAACCGCTGTCAACAGCAATACCAAAGAGGGGAGAATGGATTTTACCAGCTCCAATCCACGCCCGGCACCGCTGAGGAGTTTTCCGTAGGGTTCCTGCCGTTTCCCTAATCCGATGGCACAGGTGGCGAGAAGCAATCCGGGGACCAGATAATCAAGCATCTTTCCATACCTTTCCCAGAATCCAGGCAGCACCCAGCCCTACCGCCGCCGCACAGATACTGGTCACCCAGACCGCCGGCAAAATATCAAAGGGTGTCTGGCAGCCGTTGGATAGTCGGATTGCTGCTACATTTGCGGGAATGAGCTGAATGGATGCCGTGTTCAGTACCACCAGTCGGCACAGTTCGTTGGTGGCGACATCCGGTGAAGTTTTGCTGACCATTCGCTTTGCTGCCAGTATTCCCATGGGAGTAGCGGCATTTCCCAGCCCCAGAATGTTGGCACAGATGTTGCCGCTGAGGGCGTTGGCAAGCCGGGGGTCTGATTTGCTGCCGGGAAAAATCCGATGAAGCAACGGACGCAGCAGCTTCGAAAGCATGGATGTAATTCCGACCGCCTCCATCAACTCTCCGACCCCTGACCAGAGGCAAAGACTACCGGTCATACTTAAGGCCAGGGTGACAGCTTTTTGCGCGCCATCTACTGTAGCTGCTGCCAGCTCGTTCCCCCGACCGGTGATGGCTGCGCAGATTGTAGCTACCAGAATTAAAGCAAGCCAAATCCAACTCATAACCATAAGAAAAACCACCTCAGGTGTAGTGTATGCAACGACAGAGATGAAAAATAACTGAAATTTACAAGAAAAAAGTGATTTTTGGACAAAAAACATTTGACAAGTTGGTTTCGGACTGTTATCATAGTGATAAAGAAAATCATGCGTTTGGATCTCGCAGTCTGAACCGTGAAATCTAACCCACAGGGGGAAAGGAGGAGACTGTATGAAGTCAACTGGTATTGTTCGTAAGGTAGACGAGCTGGGTAGAATTGTAATTCCTATTGAGCTGCGCCGTACTCTGGATATTGCGGAACGGGATGAGCTGGAAATCTTTATGGAAGGCGATCGCATCGTACTCCAGAAGTTCGCACCTTTCTGTATTTTCTGCGATTCCTCATACGGACTTGCTTCCTACCGGGGCAAGAATGTCTGTCGTGATTGTATGCGTAGTATGAACGCAGAATAATCTTCTGATTTCTTCTCCATAAAGTAAACCAAAGCACGCTGCCAAAAAGCAGCGTGCTTTGTTTTTGTCATTATTCTATGCCAAGGGCGGCATCATATACGATATTTTTCGGCAGGTTCAGCTCCTTGGCAGTCTGGCGAATTGCATCCTTCCGACTGCTTCCCTCAGCCATCAGTTCTGCCACTCTGGCAGCGGCATCGTCAGCGGTCGCTGTGGTTTTGGGCGCTTCCGGCGCTCCGGCAATTACCAACACAAATTCTCCTTTGGGAGGGGTCTGAGTGTAGCGTTCAATTGCCTGCCCTAAGGTAGTGCGCACAACTTCTTCGTGGAGTTTCGTCAGTTCCCGACACAGACTGATGCTCCGGTTTTCTCCGAATACCTCCGCCATATCCTGCAAAGTGGAAACCAGCTTGTGAGGGGCTTCGTAAAAAACCATGGTACGGGTCTCTGTATTCAAAGCCTCCAAATGCTCACGACGGCTCTTTTTAGCGGTGGACAGAAAGCCCTCAAAGCAAAATCTGCCGGTGTTTTGTCCGGAAATGCTCAGCGCGGTAATCACGGCACAGGGGCCGGGAATGGCACACACGGTAACACCGGCGTCGGCGCACTGCTTGACCAATTCTTCTCCCGGGTCGGAGATAGCGGGACTTCCCGCATCGGAAACCAGAGCACAGGTTTCTCCGGCGAGGATGCGTTCCAGAATTACATTTCCTTTGGTAGCCTTGTTATGCTCGTAGTAGCTGACAAGGCTTTTTTTAATTCCCAGATGATTGAGAAGTTTCAGAGTTACCCGGGTGTCCTCAGCGGCGATAAAATCCACCTGCTCCAACGTTTCCCGGCAGCGGATGGAGATGTCCCCCAGATTGCCGATAGGGGTCGGAACCAGATACAGCATTCCTGCCATGGTCAGTCCTCCTGAATGTGATAGATTTCTCTGTATGCCGGGGTAGGAGAGCCGTCAGCGTGATGCAGGGTCAACTCTTCCAGTTTCAATCCCGGTTTGCCGCCTTTGCGGCATTGGAGCAGTACCAGAGAGATTTCTCCATCTTCCCGGTGGCGTACCAGCTTCAAACGCTTAGGTTCTAAGCCGTTGGCGCTGGAAAGGCTGCATAGCTCACCCAACCGCTCCGGTCGGTGTACAAGATAAAAATCGCCCCCATACCGCAAAGCACGGGCGGCAGCGGTAAACAGCTCCGAAAGGGAACAGGAATCCTCCCGACGTGCAGACCCCAAGGTAGGACTGGCAGGCCCAGCGGAAAAATAGGGGGGATTGGATACGCAAATGTGGAAGCTCCCCGGTTGAATTTGCAGGTCTTTGGAACGCAGGTCGCCGCATATACTGTGTAAGCGCCCTTGAAGATTGTTGCGGCGGATATTCTCCAGAGCAGCGGTGTGGGCAGTTTCCTCCAGTTCAATGCCGGTCACATGGCAAGCGGAGTCTTTTGCGCACAGCAGCACTCCCAGCGTACCGCAGCCGGAACCCAAATCCAGAACCGTGGCATTTCGGGGAAGCCGGACAAAGCTTGACAGCACCATGGAGTCGGTACTCAGCGGAAATGTTCCGGCAGGAAGCACCAGAGTAAAGCCGTTGAACAGAGTTTCCATAGGCACTCCTTCGTAAAAAATAGGGCCTGCGCAACGGGCAGACCGCGCGCAGGCCACTTGCGGATTCGAAAGAATCAGCCTTCCTCGATAGCCTCAACGGGGCAGGCATCAGCGCAGGAACCGCAGCTGACACAAACGTCGGCATCGATGACGTACTTGTCCTCGCCCTCGGAGATAGCCTCAACGGGGCAGTTGTCGGCGCAGGAGCCGCACTTGACGCAAGCGTCAGTGATATTGTAAGCCATGATCTTTCCTCCCTGTATGTTTTTTTGGCGTACCGCTCAGCGGCACATATTTATTCTAGCATGGATTTCGGAAAATGCAATTCCTTTTTTTCATCCTGTGTATATTTTTTAAGCGGTCAGGCAAAACTTCCCAAGGACCGGAAAAAGCTTCCGGGAATTTTTAAGCGAACAGGTGTCTGTCATGCGATACGAAAACAGAACTTCAGAGCTGTTACTCAGTGCCACCCGAAATGCACGGGGACTGGGACATAGCTTTGTGGGGTCTGCTCATTTGCTGTTGGCGTTGTCTCAGGAGCCGGGGAGTCTGGGATTGATGCTGCGTCGGGAGGGAGCAGAGCCGGAAGCGATTCGGGATTTGATTATCCTGCGCTACGGTACAGGAACGGCAGATTTGCCCCTGCCTCAGGGAATGACCCCTACGGTACATCGGATTTTGACTGCGGCAGCCAAAGAAGCCGCAGCGTTGGGGCGGCGGCAAATAGGCACGGGTCATGTTTTTCTTGGACTGCTTCGTCAGGAGAAAACCACCGCACGGGAGCTGCTTGCTTTTACAACGGCAGATCCGGAATTGCTGTTTACTCTGGCGTTGGAAATGGTGACCCGGGACTACGATATCCCCATGAAAGGAAAAAAGGAGGCGGCGACTACGAAGCTATTGGAACAATTCAGTGTGGATCTGATCCAGAAGGCGCAGACCATGGAGCCGGTCATCGGCAGAGACTGTGAGATCGATATGGTGATCGGTATCCTCAGCCGGAAAAATAAGAATAACCCTGCGCTCATCGGGGAACCCGGTGTTGGAAAAACCGCTATTGCCGAGGGGCTTGCCCAGCGGATGGCGGTGGGAAATGTGCCGCCACAGTTAAAGGAAAAACGGCTGGTTAGTCTGAATATGGCAAATCTGGTTGCCGGTACCAAGTACCGCGGAGAATTCGAGGAACGCCTTCGGGATGTGCTGGCAGAGATTCGCCGGTGCGGGGATGTGATTTTGTTTGTGGATGAGATGCACACCATTGTTGGGGCCGGTGCCGCCGAGGGCGCGATTGATGCAGCAAATATTTTCAAACCTGCCTTAGGCAGAGGGGAGCTGCAAATGCTGGGTGCCACTACCCTGACGGAGTACCGAAAATATATTGAAAAGGATCCGGCACTGGATCGGCGGTTTCGGCCGGTCATGGTAGCGGAGCCGGACGAAGAGGCCACGATGGCAATTCTGAGAGGACTTCGTCCGGGACTGGAACGACACCACCATATTCGCATCACCGACGATGCCCTTCAGGAAGCGGTGCGGCTTTCGGTGCGCTATTTGCCGGAACTGTTTTTGCCGGACAAAGCCATTGACTTGCTGGATGAAGGAGCAGCCCGAGCAAGACTTCAGGAGCAAAAGGCAGGGAAGGGGAATGCCCGAAAGGATTTGGAGCAGGCACTCCATGAAGCGGTTCGGGAGAGCCGCTTTGAACGGGCGGCGGAGCTTCGGGATAAAATGCAAAAAATCGTCCGACCTGCGGAACCCCGTCGCAGCCGTGCGGTGACAGCGGGGGATGTGGCATGGGCGGTATCTGCCCGTACGGGAATACCCGTGGGAAGGCTGACTGCCGATGAACGGGAGCGGCTGCTGGGTCTGGAAGGTGTACTATCCAAAGGTGTTATGGGACAAAGTGAGGCAGTCAGTGCCGTGAGTGAAGCGGTACGTCGGGGCTGTTGCGGCATTCGGGATGAAAATCGCCCTATTGCTTCTCTGTTCTTTGCCGGGCCCACCGGAGTGGGAAAAACAGAACTGTGCCGGGTGCTGGCGCAGGAACTGTTTGGCAGTAAGGATGCCTTGATTCGGTTGGATATGACAGAGTATATGGAAAAGCAATCAGTATCCCGACTGATTGGTGCGCCCCCCGGATATGTGGGATACGAAGAAGGGGGAAAACTAACGGAGGCGGTACGTCGCCGTC
Organism: Oscillospiraceae bacterium; assembly: GCA_017473455.1. Lineage (GTDB taxonomy): Bacteria > Bacillota > Clostridia > Oscillospirales > Oscillospiraceae > Faecousia. The sequence goes on along the minus strand of JAFULI010000069.1, from coordinate 14,895 downwards.
CTTACTGTCTGGTGCTGCTGGATGAGCTGGAAAAAGCCCATCGGGATGTATCGGGAATTCTTTTGCAAATCATGGAGGAAGGCTGTCTGACGGATTCTACCGGTCGGAAGGTCAGTTTCAAGAATGCCATCGTGGTGATGACATCCAATGTTGGCGGTGAGCTGAAGGGGGATGGACTGGGCTTTCGTCCTAACAGTCGGGCGGAGGAAACAGAAAATGCCCTGCGGCAGGCATTCTCACCGGAGTTCCTGGGACGTGTGGATAAAGTAGTTCATTTCCGTCCGCTGGATGCGGAAGCCATGGATGCCATTGCAGGGAAATACCTGCGTCAGCTCCAGAGCCGTCTGGAAAAGATGGGGATTCAGTTCCATTTCCCGCAGGAACTGAGCCGTACCCTTTGGGGAGAAAGCGGACAAAAGGAAGGCGCACGGCATCTGCGAAAGCGGATACAGGAAGAGGTGGAAGCACCTCTTGCTGCCCTGCTCCTGCGTTCCGTAAAACGGCCGACAAAAATTAAAGCCAACTGGAAAGACGGTAAACTGCACCTGCAAACCTGAATGAATAAGGTAAATTGTTGTTTCGCTCAGGTAAACAACAATTTACCTTTTTGTTCGAAAAGATGCTTGAATGCCTCGTTAACGAACAATCGTTCGAAAATACAGAAAACAACCCATTTTGACATTATTTTTTTGAAAAAATATGATGAAAAATCTTGATTTTTTTGGAACGACCAGTTATACTGTTATCAAGTGGAGCAAAATGGAGTAATTGTGGAGCAAAATGGAGGAGGTGAGGCACAATGATCGGTAAATACCCTGCCAAGTTGGATGATAAGAATCGTCTTTTCGTTCCGGCAAAGCTGAGAGCAGAGCTGGGCGAAGCATTCTTTGTTACCCTTGGTGTTAATTGCGGTCGTCGCTGCCTTACCGTGTATACTGCCGCTGACTGGCAGACCCTCAGCGAGAATTATAATGCTTTGCCCATCTCCCAGAGGGGTGCTGCTACCAGCCTGATTTTTATCAATGCCGCTGAATGTACCCCAGACAAGCAGTTCCGCTTTATGCTCACCCAGAACCTGCTGGACTATGCCGGCATCAGCCGCGAGGTGGTCATTGTAGGTCGTGCCGGTCAGGCGGAAATCTGGGATGCTCAGGAATTCGCTGCCTTCGAGCAGGAGAACCTGACCCCCGAGAAGCTGCTGGCTTCTTTGGAGGCGATTGGCTTATGAGCGAGTTTTATCATGTCAGCGTTCTGTTGGAAGAATGTATTGACGCATTGAATATCAAACCCGATGGGATTTATGTGGACGGTACCCTTGGCGGAGCAGGGCATTCCAGCCAGATTGCCAAGCGATTGACCACCGGCAGACTCATTGGTATTGACCGGGACCCGGTGGCGCTGAAGGCGGCATCGGAACGTCTGGCACCTTATGCCGATCGGGTGACGCTGGTTCACTCCAATTTCTGTGAGCTGGCGCAGGTGCTTCGGGATTTGGATATCCCCGGGGTGGACGGTATTCTGCTGGATTTGGGCGTATCTTCTCCTCAGTTGGATGACGGTGCCAGAGGCTTCTCCTATATGGCAGATGCCCCTCTGGATATGCGAATGAATGCGCAGGACAGTCTGAGCGCCCATACTGTGGTCAACACCTGGCCCAGAGAAGAACTGAAAAGAATTTTATATGACTACGGCGAGGAGCGTTATGCTCCCCAGATTGCTTCAGCGATTTGCCGTCGCCGTGAAGAAAAGCCTATCGAAACTACCTTGGAACTGGTGGATGTCATCCGCAGCGCTATGCCGCCTGCCGCTCTTCGAGAGAAGCAGCATCCTGCCAAGCGGAGTTTTCAGGCAATCCGTATTGCGGTTAATGATGAGCTGGGCAGTGTGGAGAAAGTGATGGCAGATGCCATTCCCTGCCTGAATGCAGGTGGGCGTCTGGCGGTGATCACCTTCCATTCCTTGGAGGACCGCATCGTCAAGACCGGGATGGCAGCCGCCTCTAAGGGCTGTACCTGTCCTCCCAGCTTTCCCGTGTGCGTCTGCGGAAAGAAGCCCCATGTAAAGCTGATTAGCCGCAAGCCTATTGTATCCGGTCAGGAAGAGCTTGACCGAAACCCCAGAGCCAGAAGCGCAAAGCTCCGGGTGTGTGAAAAACTGTAATCAGGCAGAAACATCTGCCTTTGTCGTCCCAACCATTTCAGGGAGTGAATATAAATGGCACGTCAACCGGAAATTCAATATGTCCATGCCTATACTTACGGCTCTGCCGCCCGGCATTTGGAACTGCCCACCAAGCAGAAGGTAGGTCTGCCTCAGCCTAAGCCCCGTAAGCGGAAGCAGCAGGTTATCTATGTAGATCCGCTGTCTTTGTGTGCGATGGCAGCGGCAGGATTGCTGCTGATTACCATGGCGATTGGCATGATTCGTCTGGGAATCGTGCATTCCCAGACCGCCCGTATGGAAGAGCAGGTCTCCCAGCTTCGCAGTGAGAATGCCATGCTTTGGGAAACCTATCATGATATCTATGATCCTGAGGAAGTGGAAGAGAAGGCCTTGCAAATGGGTCTGATTTCCCGTGAGGATGCACACCATGTCGACATGGAGCTGACGCTTCCCCAGCCGGAAGCCGAACCGGGCTTCTTTGCGCGTGTTGGATTGTTTTTCAGCGAACTGTTCGCATAAACCCATCCTCCGCCAATACAATGAGAATGAGCCTTAATGGGCAGTGAGGGCTTCCTTGCTGCCCATTTCGGGGCTTATGGATTTGATGAAAGGCGGCTGGGTATGGGGAAGAAAGAGTATTTGCGTGTCCGGGGGGATTCCGGGCATCATCGCAGAATTCTGGCTGTGATGCTGATGCTGGGGATTTTGGTGTTTCTGCCCACAGTGGGCAGACTGTACCGACTGATGGTCTCGGAGCATGACTACTATTCTTCGTTGGCACTGAACAACCAAAGCCGCTCTACTCCGGTCACCGCCCACCGCGGTACCATCTATGATCGGAATATGAATGTTCTTGCCATATCCCAAAGTGTGGAAAATATTTACCTTGCTCCCCATGAGCTGAAGCAGTCCAAGGCGGATATTCCGTCGGTTGCCCAAAAACTGGGTGAGCTTCTGGAACTGAGTCCGGAAGATATCGAAACCAAGGCACGGAATCTTTCTTTGCGGTATCAGCAGATTGCCGCAAAGGTGGATGCCGATACTGCCGGAGCGGTTCGGGAATATATCAATGAAAGTGGTGTCCGTGGAATTCATTTGGAGCCGAACACCATGCGCTATTATCCCTACGGTTCCCTGGCTGCGCAGGTCATTGGATTTACCAACGCCTCCAATACCGGCTCTGAGGGTATCGAAGCATCCTATAATTCTTACCTTACCGGTACTGCCGGAAAGGTAATCACCACCAAGGGCAACAATGAAATGGATATGCCCTTTTCATACGAAAACTATATTTCCGCCACCGATGGCTGTGATGTGGTGCTGACACTGGATACTACGGTGCAAGGGTGTCTGGAAGAGGAAATGCAAAATGCCATCGCCCGGTATGATGTGAAAAACGGGGCATTTGGCTTGGTGATGAAGGCAAAAACCGGAGAAATTCTGGCAATGTCCACCTTGGGAAGTTACGACCCCAATACCTATCTTGAGATTGCCGACCCGGTTCAGCAGGAAAAATTGCAGAGTCTGAAGGCGGATTACCTTCGCTTTCCGGAAGATACTCAGGATTACCGGGATGCACGGAAGGCTTACAACGACGCGCTCACAGCCGCGCGGCTGAAGCAATGGCGGAACCGCTGCCTTTCCGATGGATATGAGCCGGGTTCTACCTTTAAGGTGGTGACCATGTCCGCAGCGCTGGACAGCGGAGCCATTGACCTTCAGACGAATTTTTACTGCAAAGGCTCCGAGCAAATTCCGGGACGTTCCCAGCTTCTGCATTGCTGGCGTTCCACGGGACACGGGGCACAGAAAACACCGCAGGCATTGCAAAATTCCTGCAATGTTGCCTTTGCCAACATCGCCCTGAAAATGGGGGGCGAAACCTTTTATGAATATGTGCAGCGTTTTGGCATTCTGGAAAAGACGGGGATTGATCTGGCAGGGGAGAGCGGCGGCGTGTTCTTTGATAAAGCCCTTGTTACGGATACGGATAAATGGGGCACAGCATCCCTGACCTCCGGCTCTTTCGGTCAGACCTTCAAGATTACACCGCTGCAGTTGGTGCGTGCCATTGCTGCATCCGTCAACGGTGGCTACCTGATGGAGCCATATCTGGTGGAGGAAGTGGTGGATGCGCAAGGGAATACGGTTTTGAAACAGGAACCTACGGTGGTGCGTCAGGTCATCAGTGAGGCAACCTCCAAAACTATGTGCACCCTGCTGGAGAGCGTTGTCACCGAAGGAACGGCAAAAAATGCCGCTGTTGCCGGATATTCCATAGGGGGAAAGACCGGTACCAGTGAAAAAATTGATGTTTTCGATGAAAATGGGCAGCGAGTTCTGGATAAAATCGTATCATTTGTGGGGGTTGCGCCCATGGACAATCCAGAGTATATTGTATTGATAGCCTTGGATACCCCATCCAGGGAAACGGGAATCTACATTTCCGGCGGTGTGATGGCAGCACCGACTGTGGGTGCGGTGATGGGAAGAATTCTGCCGTACCTTGGGGTACCAACCAATGATAATGCCGCTGAAAAACCGGCGGTTTAGGATTAGGAGTAATGAATATGAAACTTCGTGACCTGCTGCGTGGCGTGGCTGTGGTAAGCAGCAATGCCGATTTTGATATGGAAATTCCCGTGGTGGCATATGATTCCCGAAAGGTAACTCCCGGAGGGATGTTTGTCGCCATTTCCGGTTTTGCCTCCGATGGCAACCGATTTATCCCCATGGCAATGGAAAAGGGCGCCGCTGTGATTATCACCGGGAAAAAGCCTCAGGAGGACGTTCCTTATGTGCAGGTGGAAAATGACCGCCTGGCCCTTGCCCTTATCGGCAGTAACTATTATGGAGAGCCTGCCAAGGCGCTGACTCTGATTGGTGTCACCGGCACCAATGGTAAAACCTCCACCACATGGCTTTTGAAGCAGGTTTTGGAGAAGGTCACCGGCGGGATGGCAGGTTTGATTGGCACCATGGAAAACCGTATAGGGGATGAAGTGCTGCCTACCGACCGCACCACACCTGAAAGCTTTGAACTGCAGGGGCTGTTTGCCCGAATGCGGGATGCGGGCTGCCGCTATTGTATTATGGAGGTATCTTCCCATGCCATCGCCCTTGATCGGGTGGGGGGTGTCCACTTCGATGTGGCTGCGTTTACCAATCTGACGGAAGATCATCTGGATTTCCACAAGACCATGGAAGATTACTGCGACACCAAAGCAGTGCTCTTCAGCCGTTGTGACGCAGCTGTGCTGAACCGGGATGATGCATGGTTTGCCCGGATTAGCCGTTTGGCACAGTGCCCCAAAATTACCACTTCTGCCAAAGAAACTGCCGGTATTCAGGCGAAGGACGTTCAGCTTTTGTCCGATGGTATCCGTTTTACTGCGGTAAACTGCGGAGGGGAAATCCCTGTCAGCGTGCCCATTCCGGGGCGGTTCACTGTGTATAATGTGCTGACGGTGCTGGGCATTGTGCAGGCATTGGGGGTTGATTTGTCGGCTGCTGTCAAGGCACTTGCGAATGCAGAAGGTGTCCGGGGCAGAGTGGAGGTTGTTCCTACCCCAGGCAAACCCTACACCGTGCTGATTGACTACGCGCATACTCCCGACGGATTGGACAATGTCCTGCGTTCTGTACGGGATTTCTGCAAGGGACGGCTCATTTCCGTGTTTGGCTGCGGTGGTGATCGGGACCCCATCAAGCGACCCATCATGGGCAGAATTGGTGCGGAGCTTTCGGATGTTGCTGTCATTACCTCGGATAATCCCCGTACCGAAGACCCCATGGCAATCATTGAGGATGTCCTTAAGGGGATTGATTCGGCGGCGAAAAATGTAGAAGTGATTGAAAATCGTAAAAAAGCGATTCAATATGCCATGGACATTGGACAAAAAGATGATATAATTGTACTGGCTGGAAAAGGCCACGAGACCTATCAGGAGATTTGCGGAGTCAAGCACCATCTGGACGAACGGGAAGTTGTCGCCGCATATCTTCAGGGAGTGAGGATTTAACATGGGTTTGATTACACTTCGCCAGGCTGCTGACTGGTGCGGCGGTTGGGTGGATCCCAAATATGAGAACATTACCTTTCTGGGTGCCAGCAATGACTCCCGGAATATTCAGCCGGGGCAGCTGTTTGTTGCGCTGAAGGCAGAACGGGATGGACATGATTTTATTCCCGCTGCGCTTGGCAACGGCGCTTCTGCGGTGCTGTGTACCCGTACGGTGGGAGACCATCCTGCCATTGTGGTGGAGGATACCCGGCTGGCTCTGGGGCAGATTGCCCGTGGGGAACGCTGCCGCATCGGCATGACGGTGGTGGGTGTCACCGGTTCTGTTGGTAAGAGTACCACCAAGGAAATGATTTGTGATGTCTTAGCTACCCAGTATCGGGTGGGCAAGACACCTGCCAACCATAATAACGATATCGGTATGCCCATGGCGATTTTGTCTATGGATCCGGATACGCAGGTGGCGGTGCTGGAGATGGGGATGAACCATTTTCGGGAGATTGCCTACCTTGCGGATATTGCCCAACCTGATGTGGCGGTGATTACCAACATCGGTACAATGCATATTGAGCACCTTGGCTCTCAGCAGGGCATTTTGCAGGCAAAGCTGGAAATCATCGAGGGTATGAAGGAAGGCGGACGGCTGGTGCTCAATGGCGATGATGCCTTGCTGTGGAACCAGCGAAACCGTCATAGTATCCCCCTTGTTTACTACGGTACTCAGAACCCGGAATGCCGGAATTTGAGTACGGAGCTACATCAGGAGCCGTCGCTTCTTCGGTTTAATGCCCGTTGCGGGGATGAGACCTTCGCAGTGGTGCTGCCTCTTGAGGGAATGCACTATGTTTCGGATGCTATGGCAGCCGTGAGTGTGGGTTTGGAGATGGGAATCTCCACGGAGAATATCTGCGCAGCTCTGGCATCTTTCCGCAATATGGAGGGACGGCAGGAGATTTTCGAAGCAAAGGGCTATACTGTCATCAAGGACTGCTACAATGCCGGCCCTGAATCCATGGCAGCTGCTTTGGCGGTTCTGGGAGGCAGGAAGGGACGGAAGGTAGCGGTGCTGGGAGATATGCTGGAACTGGGAAGCAGCGCTCCAGCGGAGCATTACCGCATTGGCCGCATTGCTGCGGAGAATGCGGACGTTGTTCTGGCTTACGGGCCGAACAGCAGCCGACTCATCAGCGGTGCGCTTACCGGCGGTATGCCCCCTGCCAATGCCCGTGCCTTTGAAGACCGGGATACCATGGTTGCAGCCATGAAGCATATGCTCAAGGAAGGCGATGTGGTACTGGTCAAGGGCAGCCGGGGTATGCGTATGGAGCTGATTCTGGATAAATTCCTTGCAGAAGAAACATAAGCGGAGGAAATACCTATGACAAGAGTGATTATTACCGGGCTGATTGCCTGTGCCATGACCGGCGCCATCGGTTATCTGCTGCTTCCGGTACTTCGGGCGCTGAAAGCCGGGCAGTCCATCCGTGAGGTTGGCCCTACCTGGCACAATAGCAAAGCAGGCACCCCTATGATGGGTGGCTTGATGTTCATCCTTGCGGCGGTGCTGTGTCTGGCGTTCAGCATTCCGGCGATGAATGATTATTCCGTGTTTTATGTTCTGGGACTGGGTCTTTGCTTCGGTCTTGTGGGCTTTCTGGACGACTTCTTTAAGGCGAAATTCAAGCGCAATCTGGGCTTGACTTCCATCCAGAAGGCATTGCTGCAAATGGCGGTAACAGCGTTGTATCTGTACCTGCTGTACCTGCAGGGAACACTGCAGAGCAGTATCTACATACCGTTTTTGAACCGCAGCTTTGATATCCCCCTGATGCTGTATATTTTCTTTGCTATGTTCGTCATGGTGGGCTGTGTCAATGCGGTGAACCTGACTGACGGTGTGGACGGACTTTGCGGAAGCGTTACGGTTCCGGTGATGGTGTTTTTCACCGCTGCCGCTGTGATGATGCGAAAGCTGGAACTTGCATTGCTGCCTGCTTGTTTGGCGGGCGGACTGATTGCCTACCTGTTCTATAACTGGCATCCTGCCAAGGTGTTCATGGGCGATACCGGCTCGCTGTTTTTGGGCGGTATTGTCTGCGGCCTTGCCTTCGCTTTGAATATGCCTCTGGTGTTGATTATGGTAGGTTTGGTTTACATTGTGGAAACGGTATCCGTACTGCTGCAGGTGGGCTACTTTAAGGCAACTCACGGAAAGCGTCTTTTCAAAATGGCTCCCATCCACCACCACTTTGAGATGTGTGGCTGGAAGGAAGTTAAAATCGTTATTGTATTTTCTGCCGTGTCCGCTGCAATGTGCCTGCTGGCATGGTTCAGCATTTCCGGTTTGAGATAAGTTAATCTGGAGGTCATTATGGCATCAGTGCTCCGACTGTATGCCAAAGAGGACCGCCGCATCGGTGTGCGCCGGGGCGGTGAAACTGTGGATTTTCCTTTTTTGTTTCTGGTGCTGCTGCTGTTGACGGTGGGACTTGCCATGCTCTACTCAGCAAGCTACGCCCAGAGTATGTATGACACCGGCTATGAAAGCTCCACCCGATATTTGCTGAAGCAGGGGATTTGTGCCGTGCTGGGACTGGCAGTCATGTATGTGTTCAGCCGGTTGCCGGCAAGACTGTGGATGAAACTTGCATGGCCCGTATACGGTATCAGTATCCTGCTTTTGCTTTTGGTGCTGGTGGCTGGGCAAAGTGTCAACGGGGCGAAGCGATGGATCAGTATTGCCGGAATTCAGTTTCAGCCATCGGAGCTTGCCAAATTCGCGATGATATTGCTGTTTGCCCGACTGACCCGGAAATTCGGAGGCAAAGCCAAGGATTTTCGCCATGGGGTGCTGGGGTTTGGTCTGGCGTTGTTGGGAATTCTGATACCGCTGGCACTGGAAAAGCATCTGTCCGCCATATTGCTTATCGGCATGGTGGGGGTGTGCATGATGTTTGTGGCAGGCACCAGTCAAAAGTGGCTTCTTGCCGGAGCGGCAGCGGCTGCGGTGTTTGTGCTGATTTACATTACGTTTATGGGCTATGCCGGTGACCGGGTCACCGCATGGCTTCATCCGGAAAAAGATCCGGGAGATACCGGTTATCAGATTCTTCAATCTCTGTATGCCATCGGCTCCGGAGGCTTGTTTGGTCTGGGACTGGGGAAGAGCAGGCAGAAGTATCTGTACCTGCCATTTCAATATAACGACTATATTTTTGCCATTGTCTGCGAAGAATTGGGACTTGTGGGAGCGGTGAGTATTATGCTGCTGTTCTCTGTGCTGCTTCTTCGGGGTTACTGGATTGCTCTGCGGGCATCAGACCGTTTTTCCACGGTGTTGGCAGCAGGACTTGTGACTCTGATTGGGGTGCAGACCGCTTTGAATTTGTGCGTGGTCACCAATCTGCTTCCATCTACCGGAATTGCGCTGCCTTTCTTCTCCTACGGCGGCACGGCTCTTGCGGTGAATTTGGGAGAGATGGGAATTGTTTTAAGTGTATCCCGTCAACGAAATCAGACAAAACTACAGGAGGGCATATTATGAATGTGATTTTTACCTGCGGCGGCACTGCCGGGCATATCAACCCTGCCATCGCCGTAGCGAATATACTCAGGGAGAGGCATCCTGATTGCCGGATTTTGTTCATCGGTGCCAAGGGACATATGGAGGAGAAACTGGTGCCTCAGGCTGGTTACGAGCTTAAGTGTCTGCCCGGCGCTGGACTTGTCCGTGGTGTTTCTCCCAAAGCCATCCGGAAAAATGCCAAGGTCGTCAGCGACTTGTTTGGTTCTATCCGGGAATGTAAGAAGATTATCCGGGAATTCGATGCCGATGTCATTGTGGGTACCGGCGGTTATGCCAGCTTCCCGGCTCTGTATGCCGGAAGTAAGCTGGGAGTTCCCACCTGCGTCCACGAAAGTAATGCTGTTCCCGGTCTGACTACGAAAATGGCAGCCAATCGTGCCACCCGGGTGCTGGTTTGTTTTGAGGAAAGCGCTAAATACTACCGCCATCCCGAAAAGGTGGAGGTTGTGGGTATGCCGGTGCGTAAAGAATTCATCTCCACGGAAAAGGCGCAGGCACGGAAAGCCCTTGGGCTGGACTCCCGTCCGCTGGTGGTTTCTGCTTTCGGAAGCCTTGGCGCAAAGGCTATGAACTATGCCATGGCAGATTTTATGGCACTGGAGCAAAAAGCGGGTAGCCCCTTCCAACATATCCACGCCACAGGTACTTACGGCTGGAAGTGGATGCCGGAGCATTTGCAGAAGCTAGGTGTCGCCACCGGTGAAGGGACTTCCATCGACCTTCGGGAGTATATTTACGATATGCCCATGGTGATGGCGGCAGCGGATTTGATAATTGGCAGAGCCGGTGCGTCTACTTGTAACGAAATCGGAGCCTCCGGTACTCCCTGCATCCTGATTCCTTCTCCGAATGTCACCAATGACCATCAGATGAAGAATGCGAAGATTCTTGCTGACCGGGGCGGTGCGGTGCTGATCCCCGAGGGAGAGGATATGGGCAGAAAACTCTTCCATGCCGTTACCGGGCTGCTTGACGATGCACAACGGATGAACCGGATGTCCGAGATCCTGCGGAGCATGGTTGTTCTTGATTCCGCTGAGCGGATTTGCGATATGGTAGAAGAATTGTCCAAATAACCCCCGGAGGAAAACAAATGAAAAACGAAAAGAAAAAGAATAAAGCCCCGGCACAAGAGGTTTATTACGCCCCGGCGGCTCCCGTGAACCGGAAAAAGCTGATACTGCGCCTGCTGACGGTAGGTGCTGTGGTACTGGCACTGTTTCTGGGCTTCGCCATTTTCTTCCGGGTGGAGAATGTGGTGGTTTCCGGTACGGAAAAATATACCCCCTGGGCGGTGTGCGAAGCATCGGGCATCCAGAAAGGGGAGAGTCTGCTGGCATTTGGAAAGGCACAGGCAGCAGGCAGAATTACTCAGAAGCTGCGATATGTCAAAAGTGTCCGCATAGGAATCACTCTGCCGAACACGGTGAATATCTACGTTCAGGAACTGGAAGTGGTCTACTCTGTGCAGGATGCGCAGGGAGCATGGTGGCTGATGGCAGCGGACGGCAGACTGGTGGATAAGACTACCCAGGAAGAAGCTGCCAAGCATACCCAGCTGAAGGGATTTACTCTGGATCGTCCCAAAGCAGGCGAACAGGCGCAGGCGGTAGAGCCGGAGCAGAACGGGGAAGAAGAGGCACTGGTTTCCGGTAAGGATTGTCTGGAAGCAGCGCTGAGCGTTTTGTACCAGCTTGAAAACAATGAAATTCTGGGTGACGTGGCAGAGGTGGATGTTTCCTCTGTAACGGCAATCCAGCTTTGGTATGGAAATGATTATCAGGTGCTTCTGGGTGATCAGGGGCGGATGGATGAAAAAATAGCCATGATGCGAAGCGTCATTCAGCGCCACCGTGAAGAAGGTGGCTATCAGAGCGGCATTCTGGATATCACCCTGACCACCGAGCCGGATGGGGTTGCATATACGCCATTTTAACCAATCATCTGTATCTGGAAGGATTTTTTTATAAATTCTTCGCCGAAATGTGATAATTTCTATTGACCAAATTGATTTTTCGGGATAGAATAAGGAAGTACGAAATTAAATTCTCGCGGCAGATGCCGCAAAAGCATACATAGGAGGAAACGTAACATGGAACAGGAACGCGTAGTAAAGATTAAGGTCATCGGCGTTGGTGGCGCCGGTAACAACGTTATTAACCGCATGATTGAAGCCGGTGTGGATGGCGTGGATTTCATCGTTGTCAACACCGATAAGCAGGACCTGAATAAGTCCATCTGTAAGAATAAGCTCCAGATCGGTGAGAAGCTCACCGGCGGTATGGGTGCAGGCTCCAAGCCCGAAGTTGGCAAGAAGTCTGCTGAGGAATCCCGTGCCCTGATTTCCAAGGCTCTGGAAGGCACCGATATGGTTTTCATCACCGCCGGTATGGGCGGCGGCACCGGCACCGGCGCAGCTCCCATCGTGGCTGACCTTGCCCGTGAGGCAGGCATCCTGACCGTTGGTGTTGTCACCAAGCCCTTCCGCTTTGAGGGTGCTAACCGTATGCGTCAGGCTGAGGCAGGTATTTTGGCTCTGGCAAGCAAGGTTGACTCCCTGGTTGTCATTCCCAATGACCGTCTGAAGTATGTTACCGACCAGAAGATTACCTTCGCCAACGCATTCGGCATCGCTGACGATGTGCTGAAGATGGCAGTTACCTCCATCTCCGAGCTGGTTGGCTTCTCCGACCGTGTCATCATCAATCTGGACTTCGCCGACGTTTCCTCCGTTATGAAGGATGCCGGCCGTGCTCACATGGGTGTTGGTATTGCCGCCGGCCGTGAGAAGGCAGAGCAGGCTGCTCTGGCTGCTGTCGCCAGCCCCCTGCTGGAGACCTCCATCAACGGCGCTACCGGCGTTCTGGTGAACGTCACCGGCTCTGCTGAGCTGACTCTGGACGATGTTGAGACCGCTGCCGGTATCGTGCAGGAGGCTGCTAACCCCGATGCTAACATCATTTTCGGTGCTACCTACTCCGATGAGTTCGAGGATGAAATGCGTGTCACCGTTATCGCCACCGGCTTTGAGCAGAGAGTTGAAGCCGATGCTCCCAAGGCATCCGGTGCTTCCGCATCTACCCCTGCCGCTCCTGCCTCTTCCGGCGACAGCGACATGGACATCATGCTCAAGCTGTTCCAGTAATGCATCTTCACGCATCCCGGGCACTCCCCGGGATGCGTTTTTACTATTTGGTTTTTCAGGAGCTTTGAATTATGAACGCTTACCACGCCCTTGCTGTCAGCTATGATCGGCTGACTTCCGATGTAAACTATACCGAAACGGTGGAATTCTATCAGCAGATCCTCCGCCGGGAGGGCTGCGCTCCGGAAACCGCCGTGGACTTAGCCTGCGGTACCGGGTCTGTGGCGCTTCTGCTGGTGCAGTCCGGACTTCGGGTCATTGGCGTGGATTTGTCTGAGGAAATGCTGACAGTAGCCTCTCAGAAGGCGCAGACGCTTTCCAATCCCCCGATGTTCATCTGCCAGAGTCTGCAAAAGCTATACCTGCCAAGGGGTGTGGATTTGGCAGTGTGCGCCCTGGACAGCCTTGACTATATCACCGACCCTGCTGACTGCAGTGAGGCAATCCGCAGAGTGTATAAGGTGCTGAACCCCGGTGGCATTTTTATCTTTGATGTCAATACACCGGAAAAGCTACGGGCGATGGACGGTCAGGTCTTTCTGGACGAGGATGAGGATGTCTACTGTGTCTGGCGGGGAGAATTTGATGAGGAGACCAACATCTGCTCCTATGGCATGGATTTGTTCCAACGCAGGGGAGAGGTGTGGGAACGCAGCTTCGAGGAGCACCGGGAATATGCTTATTCACAGCAGCAGCTTACCCGTTTCCTGAAGGAAGCCGGTTTTTGCGATATCAAGGTCTACGCAGACCGCCGCTTTGAAGCCCCCCGGGAAGGGGAGCAGAGAATCTATTTCAGCGCGAGAAAGGGAAAAAGAAAATGAAAGATTATTTGGTTCGGGGCATGAGCATGGACGGCTTTGTCAAGGTCGTTGCCATCCGCTCCACGGAAATGGTACGCCGTGCCGCCGAAATTCACGGAACGACTCCCAATGCGACAGCAGCCTTTGGCAGATGTCTGACTGCCTGCTCCATGATGGGTAATACCCAGAAGGTGGAGAACGGCTCTATGACACTGCAGGTTCGGGGTGGTGGCCCTATTGGTACGATTACCTGCGTGTCTGATGCCGATGGCAATGTCCGCGGCTGTGTTACCGAGAGCAAAGTGCCTCTGGTGGAGAAATATCCCGGCAAACTGGATGTGGGGGCAACTGTCGGTACAGACGGTACCTTGACGGTCATTCGGGATTTGCAGATGAAGGAGCCATACATCGGCTCTGTGCCCCTGATTACCGGTGAGATTGGCGATGATATTACTGCCTATTTCGCCCAGAGTGAGCAAACTCCTACGGCCTGCGCCCTTGGTGTTTTGATTGATCGGGATTGCTCCGTGAAGGTGGCAGGGGGCTACCTGCTGCAGCTTCTTCCCGGTGCCCCGGAGGAAACCATTGATGCTCTGGAGCGTGGAATTCAAAGAGCCGGTGCTGCGACACCTATGCTGGAAGCCGGTCTGACACCTGAGGAAATTTTGGGTCAGGTATGCGGTGATTTGGGCGTGGTGTTTTTGGAAACGCAGGAAGTCAGTTACCGTTGCTACTGCTCCCGTGAGCGGGTCACCGCTGCGCTGATTAGCCTTGGGAAAGAGGAACTGACCCAGATCATGAACGAGGAAGAAAGCTTCCCGGTGGAATGTCAATTTTGTGATAACGTTTACAGGTTTACATCCAAGGATATTCTTGAAATCTTGAAAAAACTTTGATTTTTACCATACTTCCCGGGTAAAACCGGGAAGTAAATGGTCAAAAAATTTGCGTAAAAAAATCAAAAAAAGTGCTTGACAAAACGTTGGTTACTGTGTATAATGTGTCATGTCGCTGAGGTGAGCAGCCAAGCGGCAAGCCAAGGGAGCATAGCTCAGCTGGGAGAGCACATGCCTTACAAGCATGGGGTCACAGGTTCGAGCCCTGTTGTTCCCACCAAATTTGGCCCGGTGGTGCAGTCGGTTAGCACGCCAGCCTGTCACGCTGGAGGTCGACGGTTCG
>JAFULI010000068.1 GCA_017473455.1 Oscillospiraceae bacterium | reverse complement strand
TGTAGTTCGTGCGCTCAATTTTGCTCTACAGGTTATCCACAGCGACAAAATAGAGCATAAAAAGACGGTGAGCCTCATTTCCGAAGCTCACCGCTTTTATTTTGGGACTTATTATACAGCCCCATCGCCGCAGGCGATAATAACACATTTTCCTGAAAATCAGAAGAATTCTAACATTTTTCTGATTGCCCTCTCAGTCACGCCTTACGGCGTGCCAGTTCTCCCAAAGGGAGAGCCAAGTCGCCTGTGTTGTAAGTTAAAGAACAATTTATCTTTCCTTCACTAAAAATTGCCGCCCGTCGGGGGTGACGGGCGGCTGGGTTTATTTTCGGTTCTCCAGATGTCCGGAGCGTACCACCGGGGGTTTGGGGTCGGTGGCTTCCCACGGGATGGGCTGCTTCTCTTCCTGCTTCATATCCTGACCTCCTTTTGAAGGTAGGATTTGTCGCTTTGGGGGGAATTATTCGGATTGCTCCCCTTTTTCAATGCGGTAGCCCAGTGCCAAAATCAGCTTCAGAGTCTGGGCGGCAGTGGTGCGGTCGTAATCCTTTTCCTCCTCAGGAAGTTCATCATAGGGCACAAGGCAGGGGGTGGTCTTTTTTTCGTCGTCACGGACTGCGCCGTAAGTCCAGCCCTCTGCCAATCGTCCGGCAGACCAGTTTTCGTGGACGTTTCGGGCTATTTGCTCCATCAGGGCTTCCAACTCACGGGGAAGCTGAACATGGCTGGTATCCGCGGGCTTGGGTTGATACATAGGCTTCCTCTCCTATCTTATACCGGTGTGGGTTCGCTTTTCTTTTCCCGGTTCTCCACAAAGACTTCGGGAATGACCCACTGTCCATTGGTCAGACAGAACACACCGCCAATCCGACCGCTTTGGCACATCAGGGCAAGCTGCTCCTGAGAAATCCCCGTCCGCTTTGCCGCGGCTTCCACAGAGCAGTAGCTGCCAAAGTCCATGGCAGGATAATCGTAGATTTTGAACCGGTGGGGACGGTGGTCTGCGGCTTCCAGATCCTTTACCAGCATATCCAGCTTATCCGGCTTTTTGCAGCCATCAACGGGATCGCTGCACTCCACAAGGCAGGGATGGAGCTTCAGCGCCATATGCTTGTGACTGCCGGTAAGTTCTCTGTAGGCTGCATGGCTCCCGGTCTGGCGGAAACCACGGCTTCTGGTGTAGGCGCACCAGCGGCGGTGCTCCAGCCACGCCAGACGGTCTGCGGCTGTCTCCAGTTCCTTGGCAGCCTGCGCGTCTTCGGCATCCGGGAAGCCCAGTGCCACCCGCTTATAACGGGCAACCGCTTCCGCTGCCTTCCGGCGGTGAAGGGTGCTGTCCCGGGTGGTATCATCAAAGACAGAGCTGGTAATCCACCCCAGAGAAAACACCTTGTATTTCAGGTGCATGGCACGTGCCATGTTTGCCCAGTATTTATAGTTATTATCCTCGTAGATGCCATCCCGTTCCACACGGTCGGCAGTATCCTGCTGCAAGTCCGTCTGCTTCTGCATGGCGCTGTAGTGTTCGCCTGCCAGCTCCGCCAGATACTGGTGCCGGGTCATCATGATGTTGGCACAGCTATAGACCTGCTGCAGACTGCCAAAGGCATACATATAGATATCCGGCTCTCCCTGACGGCAGGAGCAAGTATGCCGCCGCTCATTCAGCGTATGGCACAAATCCCCGTCGTAGACCACATAGGCGATAACGGTACGCTTTTTCTCCTCCGCCTTTTGGATATGCTCATGGCCCACGCTCAGCCGCAGCTTTTCCGCCACGGCAATGTTATCCTCGTCAGAGCCGAGGGCAACCACAATATAATCGGAATTCAGTACCGCAGGATGCTCCAGACAATTCTGCTCCTCCTGCGCCCCCACAGACGTGCCGGAGGTTCCCGGTTTGCTGGTGGCAATGTCCGCCCGATAATAGTGAACATTCCCATAATAATCTGCGTAGTCTCCGTCATTGTTATACAGAAGCAGGTCATCCTTGGTTTCGGCATCTTCCCAGCATACGGTTTTCAGGATTTCCGGGTTGATGTAATTGATTTTTTTGCAGAACTGCTCCGGGGCATCCTTGGATATAACAGAAATATTCAGCCGGCAATCCAGCATCTGTCCCATCCAGTACACCGCAAGGAACATCTCCGTACCAATCAGACCGCTGCCCAGAATGGTGACGTTCAGCTCCTTCCGCTTGGGACAGCTTCCGGCAATCGGCTCATACAAAGGAATATCCACCAGCAGATTGGTGACCAGATTGCGGTAAGACTGCACCGGCATCAATCTGGGCAGCTCATCGCTTCTAAAGCCACATTTCTCCAGCCGCTGACGCAGTTCCCTTTCCATTTGGGTGTAGGTTTCGTTGTGGGTCAGCAGGTAGATTTCCGATCCCTTGATAAACTTGCAGTTTTCTTCCCCGGACAGCTCAGCAAGGGTACGGAGGTTTTCCACCTCGTTTTCGTCCATCAGGTAGTAAACCCGTTTTCCTTTGCCCCGCTTATCGATATTGCTCAGGTCATCCCGAACGCAGATGGCGCCCATCAGCTTGGCTGAAAGCAGCATCTCAGAGCTTTTCTCGCTCTCATCGTCCAGATAAGCATCGGTAAAAATCAGCACCGGCTTGCGGTACCACTGATAATCCTCCTGCAAAATGCTTGCCGCCAGCGCCAGAGAGCCGGGATTCAGCTCACTGAAATAGCACCGCTTCCGCCAGCACATCAGTCCGGTAAGGCGAAGCATCAGCTTGGGGAAGATATTTGCCAGAATTTCAAACAGCGCCGCGCCACCCATTACCGGAGCAAGTACATTCAGAAACGCACAGTAGACACCGTAGGCATTTGCCCAGCCGCCGCTTCCCGTCAGCGCAGTCATCATCCGCTTGCCTTCGTGGATGTATTGGGTATAGTCCTCGTCCATGCTGAAGGTCTGCAGGGCATGGACAAGGCTGTTAAAGAAGGCTTCCACCCCGTTGAGTCTGGGGTCTTCATCCATTAAGGGATACCAACTGACAAACAGTTCCACCGCCAGCCGCAAAAACCAGATGGAAACAATCAGGAAAAAAGAAAATACCAGAAGTCTGCTGATGCCGGGTTTGCGTTTTCTGGTGGGATAGCGGACAGTCTGGACATACTTATGCACCAGCCAGCCAATGCCGAAGCCCAGAGCCGCAAAATGCAGCACAAAGCAAATCACCAACCCTACGGTTTCGCTTACTTTCATAAATCCCCCTTTGTTACTGGGTGCCTACACGGCTGTCCTTCCGCTTTTCCTCCTCGGTCAAAGAAGCATAGTCCACCAAATCGTGGTGCATCTTGGCAAGGTCGTTGCGGCTGGACTTTTCCTTGGAGCCGCTGTAAACGTAACCCTCGGCACGCATATAGGCATTCCAGCGGCGGTGCTCCAGGGTTTCGATGCTTTCACGCTCGGCATCGGTCAGCTCCGCTTCCTTCTTGTCCGCTCCGGGGATGCCCCGGCGCAGTCTTGCCTTGCGGTGAATGGCAGCGGCAATGGAGGAGCGGTAGTTATACTCGTAAGACCAGAATTCATCCTCCTGACCCCACTTCAGGTGACGCTGGAGGGCCTCTGCCTCCAGAGCGGAATCGAGAATGACCTTCTCCTGATAGCAGGATTCCAGATCCCCGATAAATTCAATATCGTAAGGCTGTCCACGGTAGTTGCGGATGCCCTGCAGAGCTTGCTTCTGCTGGGAGTTGTGGACAATCGCCTGAATCACCGGATGAATATGCATCCGCTCAAAGAGCATCCGCAAAGTAACGGCAGTCTTGATGTTCATTTCATCACTGCCCAAAGCCACCAGAACATAAGTCGTATCCGTCAGCTTTCCGATTTCATCGGCAAAGCTGCGGGTCAGAACATCCAGACCGGAGTGGATGGCAATGCAGTATCGGGCTTCTCCCGGCAGTTCCACACCGTTATACTTTTCGCTCATCAGTTCCGGAGCGAGGGCGGTGAATTTGTCCTCCGCCAGAGGGTCCACATCAAAGGCATCAATGCGGACACGGTAGCCATCCATCTGGCAGAACCAGGTCAGCGCCTTGACCATTTCCGTGCCATGGTTGCCCATGCCGATGACAACAGCGCCGATGTTTTTCACACCGTTGTCGCCGCCTTTCGCGGTTTGGAACAGAATGTCGCCATCCTCATACAGAACACGGCTGATCAGGGACTGCACCTCGTTGACGCGGCGGACTTTAATTCTGCCCTTGTCCACCGCGGTGAGCAGCAGTTCACTTTCCACCTTTACGCAGAAAATGTACAGGTGGGTATTCTCCCGGTCACGGTAGGTTTCAATGAGCTTCAGCGCCTGATTCAGGTTTTCGGTTTCGTTTTCACCGATGGTAAAGAAGAAAAGTTCCTTTTTCGGGCTGTGCTTGGCGAAGTTCACCACCAGAATATCCTTCTTGAAGCAAACCGCACCCATAGCTTTGGCTCGTTGGGAAAGCTCGAAAGCCGTCTCCTCGTTATCCTCGAACACATCGGTAAAGACGATAACCGCCTTGGGGTTCTTGGCTTTCAAATCCTTGGCCAGAATTAAAGCGCGTTCGTTCAGCTCGGAGAATATGTACGCATCCCGGAAATAATACCGCAGGTAGCGAAGCTGGGCAGACAGATTTCGAAACAAAGTCAAAATCACACCGAAGGTAAACACCGGTGCCGCCACAAACAATACCGATGCCCAGATCTGATAGACATTGGCAAACTCAGCCGGGCAGTTGGGCAGGTAATCCAGCACCACCGCAAATTCCGTACCGATGGTGAAAATCTGGGTAGCATGGAACAAGGTCAAAAAGAAGGTCTGAATGAACCCCCAGCCGGAATCCGCCGACATTCCGCAGCCCACCGGCAGGAACATAAAGAAGCAGCCCACCGCCACACCGGCAAACAGAATATGAAAAATGCTGAGTTTCTTTCCCTTTTTGCGGCAGATGCCCTTGAGGACAATTGCCAGCACCGCTCCCAAAACCACGCTCAGTATCGAAAGGCATAAACCGATCTGCCATACTGTGGCGACAAAAGCTCCAGTCATGTTGTTTTCCTCCCGTGATATCTCTTTTGATAATTATACTTCTCCCCCGGAACGTTGTCAACGTTGGGGACAGGAAAACCCTTTCCTTAAGTACAAAAACGACAGCAATCGGAGGATATCGCAGGGAAGATAATAATTGCAGCCACAATTTCTCATGTGGTCTGCGGAATACGATAAATTGTTGTTTGAAGTTCAATTACGCATATGTCACTTGCCTCTCCCTATGGGAGAGGTGCCCCCGAAGGGGGCGGAGAGGGCATCGTGATTTTCTTAAAGAAAATCACATCGCCGCAGGCGATAACGACATATTATCCTGAAAATAAGAAAAATTCTAACATTTTTCTGATTGCCCTCTCAGTCACGCCTTACGGCGTACCAGCTCTCCCAAAGGGAGAGCCAAGTCGCCTGTGTTGTAAGTTAAACAACAATTTATCTCAGTTGGGATGCTGCGCGGAGCAGGGTTTGGGTCTGGGCATCCGATGCGTTATAGCCGAAGCTGACCCGAACGGTACCGGTTTCCAGAGTGCCGGCGGTTTCATGTGCCAAAGGCGCGCAATGCAGCCCTGCACGCACCGCAATGCCCCTTCCGGCAAGACGCTCCGCCGCCTCCTGACAGTCCATATCCGGCAGGAAGCTGACCACACCGGACTGGTGTTCTCCGGAAAACACCCGAAAGCCCAGCTTTTTTAAGCCTTCCCCACACAGCTTTGCCTGAGTGCGTTCCCGTTTCCCCACCGTCTGCACCCCCACCCGGTACAGATATTCCAGCCCTGCGGCAAGTCCCGCGGCACCGGGAACGTTTCGGGTTCCCGGTTCTGCCCGTTCCGGCAGATAGTCCGGCATTTCCCGGTTCAGAGAATCCGTCCCCGTCCCTCCGTAGCACAACGGCCGGGGCAGTCTTCCGCAGAGCAAAAGTCCCGTCCCCTGAGGGCCTAACAGTCCTTTATGCCCCGGCATAGCGATGAAGTCCGCTCCCAACGCCTCAAAGTCGATGGGAACCGAACCGGCGGACTGGGCAGCATCCATGATAAACGGCACACCGTACTGCCGGCAAAGTGCCGCCAGCTCCGAAACCGGAAGCACATACCCGAAGACATTGGACACATGGGTAAACACCGCCGCCCGTACTCCGGCTTTCAGGGCAGTTTCAAAGGCTTGCAAAGTATCCCCATGGTCAAACAGCCGCCGACCTGCCACATGACACTTTGCTCCCAAAGCATAGAGGGGGCGGGTCACCGCGTTATGCTCAAACCCGGAAATCACCACCGGATCTCCGGGGTGTACCAGCGTGCGGATTGCCATGTTCAGCCCCTGAGTGCAATTTTCCGTAAGCACCACCTGCTCCGCAGGACAGCGAAACAACCGCTGCGCCCCCTCCCGGCAGCGAAACAGTGCCTCTGCCGCCGCCATCGCCGCAGGATAGCCTCCCCGTCCGGGATTGGCACATTGCCGCATCGCCTGCGCCACGGCACGGTGTACCTGCGGCGGCTTAGGAAACGAGGTAGCCCCGTGATCCAGATAGGTCATGGTGTCCACAGTGTCACCCCACCGACCCCATCCTGAAGGTAAATCTTGCTGTAAGCAATCCCCTCGCCTTTCAGCAGTTCCAGACTTTTGTGCAACTCTCCGGGGCGCAGCCGCAGGCAATAGCCGCAGCCCCGTTCCTCCATCCATCGGGGCGTTCTGAGAATCCGACATTCCACGCCGCCCCGGCGCAGACACCGCTCCCCCCGCTGGGCAGTGGTCACCGAGCGGAAGGTAATATAATATTTTTCCATAACATAACCTCCCGGAGCATCCTATGCCCGGGAGGTCGAAAGAGTGTGTATTTTGTTATTCCTCCAGCAGGCAAACCGCATGGCAGGACATTCCCTCACCGCTGCCGGTGAAGCCCAGCTTTTCTTCGGTGGTGGCTTTCACATTGACCCGGTCGGGAGCAATGCCTACCGCTCCGGCAATGTTGATAATCATGGTGTCGATATAAGGACGGAGCTTCGGCTTCTGGGCAATCATAGTCACATCGATATTGCTGACCCGATATCCGGCTTCCCGAACCCGACCGGCAACCACACGCAAAAGCTCCAGAGAGTCCGCACCCTTGTACTGTGGGTCGGTATCGGGAAAATGCTTGCCGATGTCCCCCAGTCCTGCCGCCCCCAGAAGGGCATCGGAAACCGCATGGAGCAGAACATCCGCATCGGAATGCCCCAGAAGTCCCAATTCATAGGGGATTTTTACACCGCCTAAAATCAAATCTCTGCCCTCCACAAGGCGGTGAACGTCGTAGCCGTGTCCAATTCTCATAGTCTTCCCTCCAGCAGCAGTTGGGCGATTTTCAGGTCAATGGGAGTGGTGATTTTGATATTCTCCTCGTCACCCTCCACCAGCTTCACGGACATCCCCAGCCGTTCCACCGCAGAGCAGTCGTCGGTGACCTCGGCTTTGTCCTCTTTAGCTTTTTTCAGCGCGCCCCGAAGCAGGTCAGCATCAAAGACCTGAGGGGTCTGCACCGCCCGAAGGGTACTGCGGTCGGGGGTGCTTTGCACCATGCCCATGTATTCCACCTTGATGGTATCTTTCACCGCAATGGCAGGGGCTGCCGCACCGTAGGAATGGGCGGCACGGACAGTACGGTCAATCAGCGCTCCGGTGACCAGAGGACGGGCGCCATCCTGAATGGCTGCCAACTCCACCTTTTTGGAAAATGCCTGCAACCCCTTCTCCACAGACTCCTGACGGCTGCTGCCGCCAGCCACCACAGCCTGCACCTTATCATAATCCCGACACAGCTCATGGATGGTTTCCATCAGGTCGGGACGGGTCACAATGACGATCTCTTTGATGACCTCGCTCTCCTGAAATGCCCGAACGGTACGGCAAATCATCGGCTCACCCCGCAGCGGTGCCATGACTTTATCGATGCCCCCCATTCGGGAAGCCGTACCGGCTGCCACAATGACCGCACCGCAGTAACGCACCGGCAGGATGGAACGGATCGCCCGGGAAACAGCTTTCATATCCATAGTTTACAGCTCCATTACAATCTTTTTGAAGAACGCGCCCCGAACCATAAAGTTTTTGAACTGGTCAAAGGCGGCGCTGGCAGGGCTCATCAGCACCACATCCCCCGACTGAGCGGCAGCGGCAGCGGCACGGACAGCGGACTCAAAATCGCCGCAATCGGTAATTTCCGGGCAGCCGGGAGTATAGGTTTCCGCCTTCTCCACCGCCTGACGAATCAGTCCACCGGTGGCACCACCCAGAAACAGCTTCTTAACATGGGTGCAGATTTCCGTGCCAAGATCATCGTAAGGAATGTGCTTATCATAGCCGCCGGCAATGAGAATAACCTTTTCCGGGAAGCTCCGCAGTCCTGCCATGGTACGGCTGGGACTGGAGGCGATGGAGTCGTTATAATAGCGAACCCCGTCTTTGATCCGAACCAGCTCGATACGATGCTCTACACCGCCAAAGGTCTTTGCCACATGGCGGACAGTATCGTCGGACACCAGACCCTCCAAGGCCGCAATGGCTGCCATGTAATTTTCGATATTGTGGACACCGGGAATAAGAATCTCTTTGGTATCCAGCACCCCTTCCCCGTTTCGCAGGATGATGCCATCCCTCAGGCAGACCCGGGCATCTCCCAGACGGGAAAAACTGTGGGTTGTACCGGCGCAGCGCAGGGGCGCGGTAATTTCATTGTCCCCATTGACCACCAGCAGGTCATCGGCAGTTTGGAAGCGGTAGATATTCTTCTTTGCCCAAACGTACTCCTCCATATCCTTATGGACATCCAGATGATTGGGGGCAAGGTTGGTAATCACCGCCCGATGGGGACTACGCTCCATATCCATGAGCTGGAAGGAGCTAAGCTCTACCACCGCAAAATCATCCTTTTCCATTTGGGGACACAGGGGAAGCAGGGGTGTACCGATATTACCCCCCAGCCAGACAGTATAGCCCTCCGCCTTGAGCATTTCGGAAATCAGCGTGGTAGTGGTAGTCTTTCCGTCGGAGCCGGTTACGGCAATCAGGCGGCAGGGGCAGACCTCGAAGAATACCTCCATCTCGCTGGTGACCTTGGCGCCATGACTTCTCAGCGCCTCCAGAGCGGGGTTTCCGGGATGCATTCCCGGGGTACGGAATACGATATCCGCATCCAGATTGTCCAGATACCCATCTCCCAGACTCAGCTTACAGCCCCGCCGCTCCAGCGCCAGCACATCCTCGTCCAGCTTTTCTCTGGGGGTGCGGTCACAGCCGGTAACATCACAGCCGAAATCCAGCAACAGCCCCACCAAAGGACGGTTGCTGACACCCAAACCCAGTACCGCGATTCTTTTTCCCCGGAGGGAAGTAAAATATCGTTCAAAAGCAGTCATAAAAACCCCTCATTTTCATTCAGATTGGGAGATAAATTGTTGTTTAGCTTACAACACAGGCGACTTGGCTCTCCCTTTGGGAGAGCTGGCACGCCGTAAGGCGTGACTGAGAGGGCAACCAGAAAAATGTTAGATTTTTTCTGGTTTTCAGGAAAATATGTCGTTATCGCCTG
>JAFULI010000067.1 GCA_017473455.1 Oscillospiraceae bacterium | reverse complement strand
GGAAACCCAAAAACGAAAAACGTCCTTGCAAAAACCAAAGCAGAATGTGTGGATAAGCTAAAGAAGCTCCGTGAGCAGTACGCACCTCCGGTGACGAAATGCAAACCGGATATGCCCTTCGGTGACTGGATGGACTTCTGGTATCAGACCTACTGCAAGCCCCAGCTTCGGCTGAACACACAGTTGGGTTACGAGGATAGAATCTACAAACACATCATCCCTGAGCTCGGGAAAATCCCTCTGAATAAACTGACCCAGAATGACCTCCAGCAGTTCTATACCAGGCTGAAGACCGGTGGTAGACTGATTCGTGTGGAACAGTATGGACCGGGACTTTCCGACCGGATGGTTCGTGTCTGCCATGCTAACTGCCGCTCTGCACTTCAAAAGGCGGTGGAAGAAGGACTGCTCCGCCTAAACCCGGCAATCGGCTGTAAACTCCCGCCCAAGAAAAGCGGTGAAATGAATATCCTGACCCAAGAAGAAATGCAGAGGTTCCTGATTCAGGCAAAACAAGACGGCTACTACGAACTCTTCCTTCTGGAACTGGGAACCGGTCTGCGACTGGGTGAGATCCTGGCTCTCCAATGGGATGACCTGAACCTAACTACCGGAGAACTGCGGATCACCAAGTCCGCAACTTTCATCAAGGGCGAACTTCACATAACGGAACCCAAAACCAAATCTTCGATTCGGGTGATCGTCCTGCCAAATTCCTTGCTGACGCTTCTGCTAAATTACAAAGCGACGGTGAACTCCCGATGGATGTTCCCGTCGCCTGTAAAAGAAGATTGTCCTCTGACACCTAACTATGTCCGCCGCCGAATGCAGCAAACCCTGGAGCGAGCCCAATGTAAAAAAGTCCGATTCCACGACCTGCGCCACACCTTTGCAACCATGGCACTGGAACATGGCATGGACGTAAAAACCCTCTCCACCATCATCGGTCATATCTCCTCAGCAACCACACTGGACATCTACTCCCACGTCACCGACACCATGCAAAAGCAAGCGGCAGCCAAAATCGACCGCCAAATCACCAAAGCCGACACACCGATCCCGCCGGACGAAAAGAAACCTCAGACCGCACAAACCGGCTTCCAACCCTACAAAACCACCCGCCGCAAACCCGGCACTGGCGGAGTCTACCAAATCAACGACCACCTCTGGGAAGGCAAATACTCTCCCAGAGATGCAAACAAAAAACGTATCTCTCGTAATGTCTATGCCAAGACAGAAGAGGAATGCGAAGCAAAACTTGCAGAATTGATTGAGCAGATGAAGAAGGAGATTGCAGAGGCAAAGAAGATGCTGGATGGTTCCGATTATACATTTGAACAGAATGTAAATATTTGAGAAATTAGCACTCTGAGCTCGAGAGTGCTATTGACAAATTCGAACATGTGTGCTATTATGCTTGTGCCCTGTGCAAAGGCACAGGGGAGGAGCATTGTTGTCAAGCCATCCAGCAGAATTTCTTTGAGAAGTTCCTGGAGCATGGTTGAAGTGACTGCTGACCACTTGCTGGTTACGATTACGAAGAACATCATGGTAATGACACAAGCCTCCCGCTCAATTATATCATAGTTGAGAATTGCGAGATCCTGGATAGCTGGTGCTTCGAGACACACACCTTATGGTGATACGAGACATCAAGTACAAACGTATACCCACTGGTTTAGGGATGCTATCCCCCGTGCCGGTGGGTATTGCAAATTATAAGGAGATTTTATGACACCTACAGAATGGTTGAACTCTGCAGATGCTGTTGAGCACAGCAAGAAACCCTATGCGCATTTTGACTGGCGTACGGATTTGAGTCAGCAGAGGGAGTATATTGCTGATTCCGATAAGATTGTAAAGCATGGCTTCTATCCCTTCATCCACTATGAAAAGCGGACACTTAAGTTCAGTAAGAAAAAGGGAAGGAAAGAGAAGGTGCGCGACATTTGCTATGCCGCACACATGGATCGTTGCATTTTTCAGTATTACAGTTTCCTTCTAAATGAATCATATAATGAACGTGTGAAGAAGGATGGAACATCAGCTTCTGCTGTGGCATATCGAACAGATCTGCATGAAAACAACATTCACTTCTCAAAACGAGCTTTTGACTTTATCAGGTCAAAGTCACCGGTTTATGTTATGATTGGTGACTTTACAGGCTTTTTTGATAATCTGGATCATGCTTATCTGAAAGAGCAATGGTGTGAACTGTTGGGAGTGGACCGCTTACCTCCAGATCACTTCAAGGTGTTCAAAAATATAACTTCATATAGCAAGGTGGAATTGGTTGATTTACTCCGCTTGAACGGACTGGAAGATACAAAGTCTGGGCGGAAAAAACTAAATGAGATGGCACGTGTGCTGACTCCTGAGCAATTCAGGGAGAATAGGTCACTTATCCAAAAGCATAGGGAACCATATGGCATACCTCAAGGATCCCCCATAAGCGGGATCCTCGCCAATATATACATGCTCGATGTGGATAAGCAGATTAATGATGCGGTGATTGAACTTGGCGGAATGTATATCCGCTACAGTGATGATTTCATGATTATCATCCCGGATACTCCTGAAATCGACGCAGCAAAAGAACTGAAGCGAATTGCCGATATGGTGAAGCAAGCACCGAGACTTAAGCTTGAACCGAACAAAACACAGTATTTTCATTATAAAAGTGGTGTATTGACCAATTGTGGAAAAGCGTTTCACAAAAATGCGGATGATAGTAGCCGAACAATAAACTTCCTGGGATTTTCGTTTGACGGTCAAAAAATCAGAATCCGCAGTAAGACGGTTTCGAAATACTATTACCGTATGTATCGTAAAGCCCGTAATATAGCCAAGATGGGCGGGTATACTCCTGATGGAAAGCGGATTACTGGCGAGAATTTGTATATGACGTATTCAAGAAAAGGTGCGAAGAAAGGATCGGGAAATTTCTTGACCTATGTCAATAGGGCGGCGGCTGAATATGGAAGGAATGAGCCAATAAAACGAGATACTCGAAAGCATATGCAGAAAATCAGGAAGGCTTTGAATGGTCATTGATTATTAAAGGTGAGCCCCCAACGGTTTATGTCGTTGGGGGCGTATTTTATGGGTGTTCTAACAGGCTTTGGTTTTGCGAAAACAGTTGTTCAATGCAATCTTCTGGTTAGAAATCGCGTCTGGATTATATATGTCAACTACTGTAAAGAAAATGAACCGCTATAAACAAAGAAAAGGGCTTTGGGGAGTGAATTCCTCGCAGCATTTGTAGAGTCATAATCTGTGATTGTCGATATGTGGTCAAAAAAATACCATGTCCTCCACTGGAGAGTGAAAATAAAGTAAAAACGGCTGATTTTACTCCAAAATCAGCCGTTTTTGGTCCGAGTGGGGAGATTCGAACTCCCGGCATCTTGAACCCAAATCAAGCGCCCTACCAACTGGGCCACACCCGGATATTAAATTAAAGGAAAATGCTCGTTGTGGTCAAATATGTGGTCAAGGAAATTGTACCACATTTTTTCTGAACTTTCAACGGCAGTAATGAGGGGGAATTGCGGAGTAACAGGGGAGTGTGCAACATTTCGGGAAGTCGATCCGTTTTGGTGTTCCAGCTCCCAAACCAGGCGCCCTACCAACTGGGCCACACCCGGAAATATAGATTGAGTTTTGTCCGACGTTGCGCCCTACAGCCGCTTCGCGGCACTAAGTGGCTGTAAGCGCAACTGTGTTGCACAACACCCACTAAGCAGCCGGGCGCACACCCGGAAATCTGCAGAGGTCATTATACACCATGATGCGGGAAAATGCAAACAGAATCTTCTGCGAAAAAAATATCCTCTTTCTGCGAGAAAAAAGGTTGGGGGGCGTTTCTGGTTATGTCCGGCGGGAAACTTTTCTGCGGGGTGTTGTTGACGGAAAGTTGGAGACTGTGGTATAATGTTGAAAAAGAAAGCAGTTTCGGCTTTTTTGGAAGGTTGGTGAGGGGCTTGGAGTTTACCGCAGAGGAATTCGATATCATGGTGCAGGAGCTGTTGTATCAGGAGCCTTTGTCCTATGCCATGCTGTGTCAGATTGCCGAGAAGTGTCTGAAAAAGCGTGTGTATGCCATGTGTGCCGCCAATGAGGATTTGCGTGGGCGAAAGCGGGAAGAGGACGTTCTGCAGGAGGTGTATATCCGCCTGATGAACACTACGATCTACGGATTTCTTCTGCGTCAGGGTGTGGACGGGCCTGTCAACCGGGATCCGGAGGGGTTCCGTGCGTGGATGGGTACTGTGGCAAAGAATATCGTCCGGGACGAGGCGAAGAAGCTCCGCCGTCAGGATTACCACAATACCAGTCTGGAAGATTTGACCGGCACCATTGCCCAACCGGGCAGTGTTCAGGAGCGTCAGGAAAACATCGGCATACTCAAAACCGCGATGGACATTGTGATTACTTCCAAATGCGCAGCCTACAAGATGCTGACATGGATGGGATTTGCGTTGTTTGTCCATCATTACAACATTCCCGGTCATCAGGCAAACCGGATGGTGGTGGAGGTATTTCGGGACTTGCCTCTGTCTGAGATGTATGCCCTGCTGCGCCGTGTGGGCAGCAAGGCAGAATGGATGACCCTCACCGACTCTCAGGAGAAAACCATCCAAACCGCCCTGAAAAAGCGGCGGGATGCCCAACGGATTTATGCCGAGGTACCTTACGGAGAGTTTTTTATGAAGAAGGGCGGAAGCGAATCTGTAAGCGACTGGGTGAACCGAATGAACACCATCATCAGAAGGGAGCTAGAAGATGCAGCACCTGTCAGCCAATGAAATTCTGGGCTTTGTATCTCTGAAAAAGGCGGATACCCAATCCGTTGCCGTTTCTGCTGCGGTGAACAGCCATATCCGGCAGTGCGGAGAATGTCTGGAACGGGTAAGAGCATTTCAGCGGATTTATGATGCGTTTGCCTCTGTGGGCATCAGCCCGGAGGAGTATATGCCGGAAGAGGATTTCCGGCGGGAAGATTGCGTGGATACCTCCGGGGACGGAGCAGAATAAACGATAAGGAGAGAAAACAATGGCAGAGAATTTAGAACGTGCAAAAGCAATCTATGAGATGCTTTGCCAAACCATGGACGGGCACAACTGGAAGTACAGCGGTGACCCTGAGCGGCTGCTGATTGAAAGCGGCACCAAAACGGAGGACCTGCCCATCAAGTTCTGGGTTCAGGTGGATGCGGAGCGGCAACTGGTGTCGCTGGTTTCTTCTTTGCCCTTCCGGGTGAAGGCGGAGAAGCGTCTGGAGGCAGCGGTGGCGGTTTGTGCCATCAATGACCGTCTGGCGGACGGCTGCTTCCGTTACAATGTTACCACCGGCGATTTGATGTTTGTCTCTACCAACAGCTTCCGTGAGAATTCCCTGAGCAAGGAAGCGTTTACGTTTATGATTTTCATCGCCTGCAAAATCATTGACGAGTACAATGAAAAGATTTTCACTCTGGTTACCGGCGGTGTGAGTTTGCAGGATTTCCTGACTAAGCTGTAAGGAGGAAACGAAAATGACAGATGAGAGCTTGAAGCAGCGCGCGCAAGAGGTTTATGAAACTCTGTGCCAGACCATGGATCACCGTGGCTGGAAGTATCAGAAGGATGAGGCTGAGCTGGTGATCCACTTCGGTGTCCGTGGTGATGATCTGCCCATGGGCATGATTTTGGTGGTAGATGCTCCCCGTCAGTTGATTCGGGTCATGTCCCCCATGCCCTTTAATTTTGACGAGAGCAAGCGTGCCGACGGTGCCATTGCTGTTTGTACTGCCTCTTACCGTCTGGCGGAAGGTAATTTCGACTACAACCTGAATACAGGCAGAGTGGTGTTCCGTATGACCGCCTCTTACCGTGACAGCGATATCGGGGAAGGTTTGTTCCGTCACCTGATTGATTACTCCTGCACCGTTGTGGATGCCTACAACGACAAATTCCAAGCCATCAACGAGGGAAACCTGGAAATCATGCAGTTTGTTTCTGCCGTTCTCTCTTAAATTTACCACAACCGCGGTGTATCCCCAAATGGATATGCCGCGGTTTCTTTTGCGGAGAACTGGTTATATAAAATTATGCTTTTCTGACTATTTTGGTATCATCAGATTTGGGGTGCAATAGGGAAAAATCTTGCATAGGAGAGAGAAACTATGGGTAACGAACTATATATGCAGGCACGGTCTGTGATTATGGAGCTGGCGGAAAAGGCAAAGCTGAAGCCGGGAAGCCTTATGGTGGTGGGATGCTCCACCAGCGAGATTATTGGCTCAAAAATCGGCACCAATTCCAGCCCGGATACCGCGAAGACGGTGTTTACGGCTTTGTATGATTATGCCCGGGAGCAGGGCTTTCACCTTGCTTTTCAGTGCTGTGAGCATTTGAACCGTGCCATTATTGTGGAACGGGAGGCAGTACCCTTTGCGGAGGCGGTAAATGTGGTGCCTCAGCCTAAGGCAGGAGGCTCCATGGCAACCCAGGCATATGCGCATTTCCAAGACCCCATTGCGGTGGAACGAATTCAGGCAGACGCCGGTATCGATATCGGTTTGACTCTGATCGGGATGCACCTGAAGAGTGTAGCGGTACCCCTGCGGCTTCAGAACAACAAAATTGGCGAGGCGCTGGTGGTTGCCGCCAGAACCCGTCCGAAATTCATTGGCGGTGTGAGGGCTGTGTATGACGAAGAACTTTTGTAAAAAACTCGTGACTGCGGCGTTGCTGGCGGCACTGACCTGCGTAGCCACAGCGCTTGTCCGGGTGCCTTCGCCGGCAAAGGGGTATTTGAACCTGGGAGACTGTGTTGTGCTGGTCACGGGGTGGGCACTTTCCCCGGTGTATGGATTTTTGGCTTCCGGTTTGGGGTCGGCGATGGCAGACGTGTTTTCCGGTTATGCTGTGTATGCCCCTGCCACTTTTGTTATCAAAGGTCTGATGGCGATGGTGGTGAGCTTCGGGGTGAGAAAGAAGCTGCCTTTGGGACTGCTTGCCTGTGCCGCGGAAATCCTGATGGTGCTGGGGTACTTCGGGTTTGAAGGCTTTCTGTATGGCTTGGAAACCGCTGCTGTGAATATCCCGGCAAACGCGGTGCAGGGGACTGCCGGTCTGACCCTTGGCTGTGCCGCCGTGAAGGTTTTGAAGAAAAACAGAATATCCTGATTACCAAAATGCTTATGAGTTTTTCAATTCATAAGCATTTTTGCTGTGTCGGACACAAAATATTTTCAGTTTTTCTATTGCTATCCCAATTCAAATCCGCTATAATAGTACAGATAATAGGGTGACTGTACGGATTTTTTGGAAAGCCGCCGCAAAACGGCGCCGTCAGCGAACGCGGGAGGAAGAAATGACCGTCATTCAGGATATTTTATTACAACTGACCCGTATGAAGTGGTCGGATTATTTGGATATTATTGTCGTAGCGGTTTTGCTGTTCCAGTTGCTGCCCATGCTTCGTTCCAGCGGAGCGGTTCGGGTGGCGAAGGTGGTAGGAGCGCTGCTGGTGCTTACTTGGGTTACAGATATTCTGAACCTGAAGACCCTGCATTTCCTGCTGGAGCAGGTGCTGGCTGTGGGCGCAATTGCTGTGATTGTATTGTTCCAGCCGGAACTGCGCCGGATTGTGGACCGTTTGAGCAATGTCAAGCTCACCAGCCTTCTGGGACTGCAGCAGACGGTGCAGGATGCTGACCATGTGATTGCCCAGACCGTGGCGGCTTGTGAAGTCATGAGCCGGGAGCGGGTGGGTGCATTGATTGTATTTGCCCGGGAGAACCGTCTGGATGAGTATTTTAAGACCGGTACACAAATCGATGCGCAGGTGTCTGAGCAGCTCATCCGCAATATCTTTTTCCCCAAGGCATCCCTCCATGATGGCGCCATGATTATCCGTGACGGCAGAGTGGCGGCGGCAGGCTGCGTGCTTCCGCTGTCCGATACCCACCGCCTGAGTGCGGATTTGGGTACCCGTCACCGGGCTGGCGTTGGTATGAGTGAGGCCTCCGATGCGGTGGTGGTCATTGTTTCCGAGGAAACGGGAACCATTTCCGTAGCGGTGGGCGGAATGCTCAAGCGGCATCTGGCTCCCCAGACCCTGGAGCGGCTGCTGAAGGCGGAGCTGTGTCCGGAGCTTCCGGAGCAGCGTAAGAGCCTTGTGGTGCGCCTGACCCAGAAGCTGCGCAAGCAGGACAAGGGAGGTAACAAGGATGAAAAGTAAGATTTGGACTGCGGTTTTATCCCTTGTGATTGCCTTTGGACTTTGGGCGTATGTCATTACCGTTGACAGCCCGGAAACAGACAGTAACTTCTATAACGTCCCCGTGGTGTTCGAGGGGGAGACCATCCTCCGGGAGCGTGGGCTGATGCTGACCTCCGACACAGACATGACGGTGACGGTAAAGCTCTCCGGCAAGCGCAGAGATCTGAACAGCCTGAAAAGCTCCGACATCGCCGCTGTGGTGGATCTGTCCCAGGTTACCCAGGCAGGGGAGCGGATTATGTCTTATACCGTTTCTGTCCCCGGGAACAATCTGGAGGTCATCAGCCGCAATCCTGAGGCGATCACGCTGCAGGTCACGGAGTGGGCGACCAAGGAGATCCCTCTGGAGCTGGTTTACAACGGCAGAGTACCGGAGGGCTATTA
This sequence comes from Oscillospiraceae bacterium, assembly GCA_017473455.1. GTDB lineage: Bacteria > Bacillota > Clostridia > Oscillospirales > Oscillospiraceae > Faecousia. The sequence continues at coordinate 15,631 of JAFULI010000067.1, read as the reverse complement.
TGTGGATAAGCAGAACGCCACCGTGGAGCATTCTTCGGTGACGGTGACCGGCCCGAAGGCAATCATCAACAAAATTGAGGAAGCACAGATTTCCGTAGACCTCAACGGCAGAACGGAAACCATCATTGAAAAGCTCCGCTACTCTCTGTGCGACGCTGACGGCGAGCCGATTGAGGATGTCAGCACCGTTACCACCGATTTGGGCGAAGTGCTGGTAAGCGTAAGCATCCTGCCCATTAAGGATGTGAAGCTGACCTACACGGTTATTCCCGGCGGCGGACTGACTGAGGCGGACATTACCGTTACGCTGGACTATGATACCATCACCGTGGTTGGCAGTCCGGCTGCGCTGGCAGGACTGGATGAACTGTCCCTCGGCAGCTTTGATTTGGGAACCTTTACCGAGAGCGCTCAGATTCGGGTGCCTATCAAGCTCCCTGAGGGTGTGACCAATCAGACCGGTATTCTGGAAGTAACGGTGGATATCACCATCCCCGAACGGGAAACCAGAGAATTTACCGTAACCAATTTCCGTTCCGAAAACCTCCCTGAGAGGCTGACGGCGCAAATTCACCAGAAGATGCTCACCGTGACCCTCCGGGGTCTGGGCCCGGTGCTTGACCGGATTCGCCCGGAGGATATTACCGTTGTGGTGGACTTTACCGATGTGGAGCCGGGCGTAGCCAGCTTTGCGGCGAGAATTGAAATTGCCGGGCTGGAAGAAGGCGAGGACGTGGGTGCTGTGGATACCTACTCCGTCATTGCCGGCATCACCGAGGCATAAATAAAGGAGATAATAAAGTTGATTAAAAGCATGACCGGCTATGGCCGTGCCGTGGAAACGGTGAACGGCAGAGAATTTACGGTGGAGCTGCGCTCCGTCAACAACCGGTATCTGGACTGCAGCGTAAAGCTGCCCCGGAGCCTGACCTTTGCAGAGGAAGCCGTCAAGCAGGCGGTAAAAGCCAGCGTATCCCGGGGTAAGGTGGATGTGTTCATCACCATGAAGACCGAGGGAGCGGAGGAGGTTCAGGTCAGCCTGAACCGGGGCGTTCTGGAAAGCTACCTCAGCGCCATGCGTACCATGGTCACGGATTACGGTGTGGCAGACGATATCAGCGTTTCTACCTTGTCCCGTCTGCCTGAGGTCTTTACGGTTGAGCGGCCCGAAGTGGACGAAAAGCAGCTTCTGGAGGATTTGCTCAGTGTTGTCCATGCGGCGCTTCAGGGCTATGATGCCATGCGTACCACTGAGGGCGCGGCGCTGGAGAAGGACTTGCGCAGCCGTGGTCAGACCATTCTGACTCTGGTGGAGCAGGTGGAGCAGGGGAATGCCCAGACTGTTTCCGACTACCGTGCCAGACTGGAGGCAAAGCTGCAGGAGGTGCTTGCCAACACCGCCATTGATGAAAGCCGGATTTTGACCGAAGCGGCGATTTTTGCCGACAAGGTGGCGGTGGACGAGGAAACCGTCCGTCTGCGCAGCCATCTGGAGCAGATGAATACCATGCTCACCAACGGCGGTGCCATGGGCAGAAAGCTGGATTTCCTGCTGCAGGAGATGAACCGGGAAACCAACACCATCGGCTCGAAGTGTACCGATGTCCGCCTTGCCCGGATTGTGGTGGACATCAAGGCAGAGCTGGAAAAGATTCGGGAGCAGACCCAGAACATCGAATAAGAGGTCATTATGAAACTGATCAATATTGGCTTTGGCAGCATGATTGCCGCAGGACGGGTGCTTGCCATCGTAGACCCGGACTCCGCACCCATTAAACGTGTGGTGCAGGAGGCAAGGGAACGGGGAATGCTCATTGATGCATCCTACGGACGAAAGACCAAAGCTGTGATACTGATGGATACCGACCATGTAATTTTATCCGCCATGACTCCGGAGGTTCTGGAAGCCAGATGGTCGGAAAAGCACCAAAAGAGCGAGGAGGAAGAAAAGTGAGTAAAGGAAGGCTGTTTGTCTTCTCCGGTGCTTCCGGAGTGGGAAAAAGCACGGTGCTCCGGGGCGTAATGGAGGCACGCAAGGATTTGTCGTTCTCCGTTTCCGCAACGACCCGTCCTCCCAGACCGGATGAAAAGCACGGTGTACATTACTTTTTCATCACGGAGGAGGAATTCCGTGAGATGATCGACCGGGATGCGTTTCTGGAGTACGATCTTCATGCCAAAGCCTGCTATGGCACCCCTCTGGATCAGCTTGAGGAAAAGCTGGCACGGGGCGATGTGATTTTGGACATCGAGCCGAAGGGCGCGAAAATCGTTCGGGACAAGCGTCCCGATGCGACTTTGGTGTTTATTATGCCCCCTTCTATGGAGGAGCTGGAGCGCCGTCTTCGGGGCAGAGGGGATACCTCTGAGGAGCAGATTGCCCTGCGTCTGGAGCGTGCCCGCTGGGAAATGGAGCAACAAAGCTGGTATGACTATGTTGTGGTGAACAACGATGTGGAAACCTGCGTACAAGAAATACTGAATATCATTGCCGGAGAGGCAAACTGATTTAGATGGAGGAATTGAATTATGCTGTACCCCCCTGTAGCTGATTTGCTGAAGAATGTGGAAAGCCGTTATCTGCTGGTCAACGTGGTTGCTCAGCGTGCCCGTCAGATTGCTGTGGAGGCGGAAGCCTTCAAGGAGGAACTGCCGGAGAAGCCTGTTACCATGGCAATTCAGGAAGTTGCCGACGGTAAGCTCACCGCAGGCCTGAAGGAAGAATACATGAACTAAAAGGAGGAAGGGGCTGTATGGTGGCAAAAATCGCGGTATCTGCCGCAACTTTTGCAATTGACAAGCCCTATTCCTATTTTATCCCCGAAGGAATGGAGCTTCAGCCCGGAATGCGTGTTCGGGTACCCTTCGGTCGGGGAAACCGCCCCAGTGAGGGCGTGGTGCTTTCCGTGGAAGCGGAGAGTGCTGAAAACCTGAAATGGGTGGAGCAATGTCTGGATGATGCCCCGGTGTTGGATGAGCGGATGCTCCGTTTGGCGGCATTCATTCGGGAGCGGTATTTCTGCACCTATTTTGATGCCGTCCGTGCCATGCTCCCCGGCGGTCTGTGGTTTCACAGCCGTGACCGTTACGAGCTGACGGAAGACCGCTCCTGGGTGGATAAGACCATCCGAAAGCCCGGAGCGAAGGAACTTTTGCAGTACCTTGCGGATTTGGGTGGTCAGGGCAGCTCCCAGCAGCTTCGCCAGTGCATTTCCGATGAAGCCGTCTTTTCCGAGGCGGTGGGCTATCTGGTGCGGAAGAAGTGGCTGATTGCCCATCAGGAGCTGCAGCGCAATGCCCGGGATAAAACCGAGCAAATCGCCACCCTCGCTGCCACGGTGGAGGAAACCGTGGCATATATGCAGGGGCTTTCCAAGGCTGCCGCCATGCAGCGTTCCGTGCTGGAACTGATTTGTCGGGTGGGCAGTGCAGCGGTGAAGGATTTGTGTTACTACACCGGAGCCAAGCCTGCCACGGTGCGCCGTCTTGCGGAGTTGGGATACCTGACTTTGGAGGCAAGACCGGTGCTTCGCTGCCGGGAGATTCGCCCTGCGGAAATTCCGGAAACGCTGATATTGAGTCAGGAGCAGGAAACTGCCTTTCAGGGGTTGAGCCGCCAGATGACGCAGGAAGCCCCGGGTGTTGCCCTGCTGTACGGTGTTACCGGCTCAGGAAAGACCTCGGTCTACATTCAATTGATAAAGGACTGCCTCCATCAGGGAAAGAGTGCCATGCTTCTGGTGCCGGAAATTGCCCTGACCCCTCAGCTTCTGGGGTTGATGGCGGCATATTTTGGACAGCAGGTGGCGGTGCTTCACAGCAGCCTTGGTGTGTCGGAGCGGTATGACCAGTGGAAACGGGTTCGCTCAGGAGATGCCCGGGTGGTGGTGGGCACCCGTTCTGCCGTCTTTGCCCCCTGCCAAGGTCTGGGTCTTGTGATTTTGGACGAGGAGCAGGAGCATTCCTATAAATCGGAGAATAACCCCCGTTATTGCGCCCGGGAAGTGGCGATCTGGCGGGGGGCGAAGGAAAAGGCGCTGGTGCTGCTTGGCTCAGCGACCCCTTCCGTTGAATCTATGTACCGTGCCCGTCAGGGGATGTACCGGCTGTACACCCTGCGAAGCCGGTATAACGGCCGTCCGCTGCCGGCAGTAAAAATGGTGGATATGCGGCAGGAGCTGAAGGACGGTAACGATCTGACCATCAGTGCGGCGCTGCTTGATGCCATGATGGATACCGCCGCCGAAGGGAAGCAGACCATTTTGCTTTTGAACCGTCGGGGCAACAGCCGTGCTATGGTGTGTGTTGACTGTCGGGAAGCACCGGAATGTCCCCGATGCAGCGCCCGATTGACCTACCACAGCGCCAATCATCGGCTGATGTGCCATTATTGCGGTTTTTCTCAGACTGTGCCCCAGCGGTGTCCCCAATGCGGCGGCCCCATGAAAACTGTGGGTATCGGTACCCAGAAAGCCCAGCAGGAGCTTACCATGCTGCTGCCGGATTTGGAAATTGCCCGAATGGATGCGGATACCGTCAGCGCAGCCAACCCCCACGAGAAAATTCTGGAGCACTTCCGCAATGACAACGTTCCCGTTCTGATCGGTACCCAGATGGTGGCAAAGGGACTGAACCTTCCCAATGTCACGCTGGTGGGTGTTCTGGACGGAGATTTGAGTCTGTATTCCGACTCGTTCCGTGGCGCGGAAACCACCTTCAATATGCTGACTCAGGTGGTGGGCAGAGCCGGACGGGGCGACCACCCCGGTACGGCAATTATTCAGACCATGGTGCCGGAGCATCGGGTGCTGAATTTGGCAGCGGCGCAGGACTATGACGGGTTTTATGACCTGGAAATCCAGCTCCGTCAGCATCAGCTATATCCGCCCTTTGGTGACCTGCTTACCGTGACCTTTACCGGTCAGGAGGAAGCGCAGGTGCTTCGGGGGGCAATGAAATTCCGGGATAGTCTTGCGGTGTACTTACGGCAAAGCCCCTACCGTCAGGAAAACGGTATGCTTTTAGGCCCTGCACCCTGCCCGGTGCCGAAAATCAACTATCATTTCCGCTATCGGCTGACCCTGCGATGCCGTCTGGATAAACCCATACGGAGTCTGATTGCCCATCTTCTGCGGCAGTTTTCTTCGGATAAGGCAAATCGGGGCATCACGGCTTTTGCGGATGTGAACCCAATGGAATGAGGATAGATTATGGGAATTCGGAAAATACTAACAGATAAAGACCCTGCTTTGCATAAGGTATGCAAGATCGTTGAGGTTTTCGACCGAAAGCTCCACAAGCTGCTGGACGATATGGCAGAAACGCTGGAGAAAGCCAACGGTGTTGGACTTGCCGCACCGCAGGTGGGCATTTTGCGTCGGGTGGTCATTGTGGATACCGGTGAGGAAATTCTGGAGCTGGTGAACCCCACGCTGGTGGAAACCTCCGGTGAGCAGTGCGGGCCGGAAGGCTGCCTGAGTGTTCCCGGACGTTACGGTCTGGTGACCCGTCCCTACCGTGCCAAGGTTCGGGCGCAGGATCGCTTCGGTGAATGGTACGAGGTAGAGGGTGAGGAAATCATTGCCCGTTGCTTCTGCCATGAGCTTGACCATCTGGACGGCATTGTCTATACTCAGGTGATGCAGCGTTTCCTCACAGACGAAGAGCTGGAGGAATACGAATAATCCCACGGAACACGGAGGGAACAGTATGCGTGTTGTGTTTATGGGTACGCCGGACATTGCGGCGACCTGTCTGAAAAAAATTCTTTCGGATGGCTTTGAGGTGGTGGGTGTGTATACCCAGCCTGACCGCCCGAAGAACCGGGGACATAAGCTGGCGGCATCTCCCGTGAAGGAGGTGGCGCTGGAAGCCAATATTCCGGTGTTCCAGCCGGAAAACTTTCGGGATGCGGAAACGGTGGAAACCCTTCGTGCCCTGAAACCGGACATCTGTGCGGTGGTTGCTTATGGGCGGATTTTGCCCCAGTCGGTGCTGGATGTGCCGACACTGGGCTGTATCAATATCCATGCCAGTGTCCTGCCTGCCTACCGTGGCTCCGCACCCTATCAGTGGGCGGTGCTGGACGGGTTGGCAGAAACCGGAGTCACCGCCATGTATCTGTGTCGGGAAATGGATGCCGGTGATATCATTGACATTGCCCGTACTCCCATCGGAGAGTACGAAACCGCCGGTGAGCTGCTGGACCGTCTGGCAGTTTTGGGAGCGGAGCTTCTGAGCAAGACCCTCAGCCGCTTTGCCTGCGGTAAGGTTGAGGCTACGCCCCAGAACCCCGATGAGGTTTCCTATGCTCCCATGCTGGATAAAACCATAAGCCCCATTGACTTCACCAAAACCGCACGGCAGGTCTGTAACCATGTCCGTGGCTTAAACCCCTGGCCGGTTGCCACCATGGAACTGCAGGGAAAGCGGTTCAAGGTATATTCCGCTGTCATGGCTCAGGGAAGCGGAAACCCCGGCGAAATTCTGGGACTGACGAAAACCGGACTGAAAATTGCCTGCGGCAGCGGTGCTGTGGAAATCCGCATTCTGCAGGCAGAGGGGGGCAAGCGAATGGCAGCCCCTGACTATTTCCGAGGTCATCCTTTGGAGGGATAACACATGAACGCAAGACAAACCGCTCTGGATGCCCTGATTGCCTGCCGAAAGCGGGCAGCATGGTCCAATGGAGTTTTGAAAGATTATATCGCCAGAGACCGTCTGGACCGTCGGGATGCCGCCCTTGCCACCCGCCTGTGCTACGGTGTTTTGCAGCATCGGGGAATGCTGGACTTTTTCCTTGCCCAGCTTCTGACGGGAAAGGTGCGGGATTTGCATCCCTTGGTACGGGATATCCTGCACATGGGACTGTACCAGATTTACGAGCTGGATAAAGTACCGGACTCTGCCGCTGTCAACGAATCTGTGGCTTTGGCGAAGAAATACTGCCGCTGGCAGCGCTCCGCTCCGGGGCTTGTCAATGCCGTACTGCGTAATGCGGTGCGTACCAAAGGAACGCTTAAGCAGCCCGAAACCCTGGAGGATCGCTACAGCCATCCTCAGGAGCTGATTGATTTGCTTCGGGGCTATGTGGGAGACGCGGCTTTGGAGCCGATGCTGGCAGCCAATAACGATACCCCTCAAACTGTGGTGCAGGTCAATACTCTGCGGATTACCACGGAGGAATTGGTGCAGCGACTGGCGCAGGAGGATGTGACGGCACTGCCTCATAGCTGGATGCCGGATTGTCTGGTGCTTTCCGGCACCGGAAATCTGGAAGCGCTGGAATGCTTCCGGGAAGGACTGTTCTATGTTCAGGATGCCGCTTCCCGTCTGGTGGTGCTCTGCGCCCAAATCCCGCAGGGAGAAGATGTCCGGGTGCTGGACTGCTGTGCCGCTCCGGGAGGAAAGACCTTTGCTGCCGCCATTGCCATGGGCGGTCAGGGTAAGATTCGTTCTGCCGATATCCACCGGCATAAAACAACGATAATCCAGCACGGTGCTGACCGGCTGGGTCTGCATAATATTCTGGTTCGTGAGCAGGACGCCACGGAAAACCACCGCACCTGGTTCCATAAGATGGACGTGGTTCTGGCGGACGTACCCTGCTCCGGCTATGGCATCATCCGCAAGAAGCCTGACATCCGCTACAAATCCCCTGAGGAAATGGCACGGCTGCCGGAGCTTCAGCTTCGCATTTTGTGCGAGCAGGCGGAATACGTAAAACCCGGCGGTGTGCTGATGTACTCCACCTGCACTCTGGTGCGTCGGGAAAATGAGGCGGTGGTGAAGGAATTTTTGAGTCACCATCCCTGTTTTGAACTGGAAAAACTGCCCCTGCCTCCGGTATTCCCGGAGAATCAGACCGGTATGCTGGTGTTGGTGCCCGGTCAGTACGATACCGACGGTTTCTTCATTGCCAAACTTCGGAGGAAAGCATGAACTTAAAATCTCAGACCCTTCCGGAGCTGACAGCGCTGTTTCGGGAAATGGGAGAGCCGGGCTTTCGGGCAAAGCAGGTCTATACCTGGCTTCATAAGGGAGTCCGCAGCTATGACGAAATGACCAATCTGCCCCAGACTCTGCGGCAGAAGCTGGCGCAGCAGTATCCCATCTGCCCACCGGAGGTGGTTCGCAAGCAGCAGTCCCAAAAGGATGGCACCATCAAGTACCTCTGGCGGCTGTCCGATGGCAACTGTGTGGAAACGGTGCTGATGCGCTACCACTACGGCAATACCGTCTGCATCTCCACGGAGGTGGGATGCCGGATGGGCTGTGCCTTCTGCGCCTCTACGCTGGGGGGACTGGTTCGCCGTCTGGAAGCCTATGAGATGCTGGATCAGGTGCTGTTTACCCAAGTGGACTCCGGATTGCCGGTGAGCCATATTGTCCTTATGGGCATCGGCGAGCCGCTGGATAATTTCGATAACGTTATGCGTTTTCTGGAGCTGGTGAACAGCCCGGAGGGAATGAATATCTCCATGCGCCATATCAGCCTGTCCACCTGCGGACTGGTGCCGAAGATTGACCTGCTGGCAGAAAAGAAGCTGCAGCTTACGCTGTCCGTATCCCTCCACGCCCCCAACGATGAAATCAGAAACCAAATCATGCCGGTGAACAAGGCATACCCCATTCAGGAACTGCTGGATGCCTGCCGCCGTTACTATCAGGCAACCTCCCGGCGGATTTCCTTTGAGTACGCCATGATCAACGGTGTGAACGATACCCCGGAAGCAGCGAAAGAACTGCTTCGCCGATTGAAGGGGCTGCCGGCTCACTTCAATCTGATTCCTTTGAATCATGTGGAGGAAAGCCCTCTGAAACCCAGCACCAAAAAAGCTGTGGCGCAGTTTCAAAAAATACTGGAAGACGGCGGTGTTCCTGCCACCGTCCGCAGAACCTTAGGCGGCGATATCGATGCCTCCTGCGGACAGCTTCGAAGAAAGTATACCCGAACAAACCCATGAAAGGAGCGTATCAACCATGCAAAGCTGGGGATTGACAGATCCCGGATGTGTCCGACCGCAAAATCAGGACACCTTCCAGATGGAAGCCTTGGATAGACATACCATGCTGTGTGTGGTGTGCGACGGTATGGGCGGCGCGAAATCCGGCAATATTGCCAGTACGCTGGCGCTGGATGTGTTTGTTCAGGAAATGAAACGCAATTACCACTCCGGTCTGGATATGGGAGCTGTGGATCAGGTGCTGGAGCGCGCGGTGAAGCTGAGTAATTTCACCGTATTTGATCAGGCACGGCAGATACCGGAGTTTTCCGGCATGGGCACGACTTTGGTGGCAGCGCTGATAAAAGGCCGCCATGCCACCGTGGTCAATGTAGGCGACAGCCGCTGTTACCGAATCAGTGCCGAGGGCATTGCGCAGGTGACCACCGACCACTCATTGGTTCAGCTTATGCTGGACAGGGGAGAGCTGACTGCCGAGCAGGCACGGAGTTTCCCCGGCAAGAATTACATTACCCGTGCCATCGGCACGGAAACCATGGTGCAATGCGATGTGCACCACCTGGATCTGGAGCGTGGGGACTGCCTGCTGCTGTGCAGCGACGGTCTGACCAATATGCTGGAGGATCAGGAGATCTTATTTGAGATTGTCCACGGGGTCAGCAAGAAGCATTGCTGTAAGCGCCTGCTGGACATCGCCAAGAGCCGTGGCGCACCGGATAATGTGACCAGCATTCTGGTGCAGGTTTAACGGAGGAATAGAATGGATAAGGATAAATACATCGGGCGGCTGCTGGACGGTCGCTACGAGATATTGGAGGTCATTGGCACCGGCGGTATGGCTGTGGTGTACAAGGCCCGTTGTCACAGATTGAACCGTCTGGTGGCAATCAAAATACTGAAGGACGATTATTTGCAGGATGAGGAATTCCGCCAGCGCTTCCACGATGAGGGGCAGGCGGTTGCCATGCTCAGCCATCCGAATATTGTGTCGGTGTACGATGTTTCCAGCTCTTCCGAGGCGGATTTCATCGTCATGGAGCTGATTGACGGCATCACCCTGAAGCAATATATGGAGAAAAAGGGCGTTCTGAACTGGAAGGAAACTCTCCACTTTGCCATGCAGATTGCCAAGGCTTTGGAGCATGCCCACGGCAGAGGTATTGTCCACCGTGACATCAAGCCCCATAATGTCATGGTGCTGAAAAACGGCTCTGTCAAAGTGGCTGATTTCGGCATTGCCCGGGTCATGTCCAAGAGCAACACCCTGACCAAGGAAGCTCTTGGCTCTGTCCACTATATCTCTCCGGAGCAGGCGAAGGGTGGACGGGTGGATAACCGTTCGGATATCTACTCTCTGGGCATCGTCATGTACGAAATGATTGCCGGACGGGTACCCTACGACGGGGAGTCTCCGGTGTCCGTGGCAATTCAACATATCAACGGCGGCGCGGCAAAGCCCTCCGTTTTCAACCCCAACATCCCTACCGGTCTGGAGCAGATTATTCTGAAGTCCATGGCATTGGCACCTGCGGAGCGTTACGCTACCGCCACCGCCATGCTCTATGAAATGGACGAATTCCGCAAAGACCCCATGGTGGTCTTCCCGGAGAAACCTCAGGTGGACGATGCCACCCGGGTTCTGCCTGCGGATTTGCCGGAGGAAACACCTCAGCCCCCGAAAACCATTGCCGAGCGTACCGCCGCCGGCAAGACCGGAACACCGAAGCCCCGTCAGTCTCAGAAGCCCAAGCCCCGTGAGGATGAGGAAGGCAGAAACCGGATTGCGACCATTGCCATCGCATCCTGCGTGGTGGTTGCCATTGTGGCAATTATCATCTTCTTTGTCCTGCTGGGACAGGGAGAATTGTTTGGTAAGCCCCCCATGGTGACGGTTCCCGACCTGATTGGCGAGGACTTCAACACCCTTCGGGATTATGAAGGCATCATCGTGGAGCGGCAGGATAGCAAAAACAGCGATGAATTTGAAAAAGGTCAGATTATGGACCAGTACCCCCTTCCGGGGAAAGATGTAGTCAGCGGCACGAAGGTTTTTGTCATTGTCAGTCTGGGTGCGGAAGCCCCGGAAAAGACCATGGAGGAGCTTGTTACCGTGAAAGCCGACGAGGCAGAGCGGTTCCTTCTGGGACTGGACATGAAGCTGAATATCATCAAGTATGAGGAAAACCATCCCACCATCCCCGAAGGCAGTGTTACCAGAACCCAGCCTGCCAAGGGTGAGGTGCTGACCGAAGGACAGACCGTCCGTATCTGGGTCAGCAAAGGCCCGGAGGTAATCATGGCGGAAGTTCCCAACGTTGTGGGAAAATCCGTGGAGGATGCCATTGACATTCTCAAGGCAAACGGCTTTGAAAACGTCCGCCAGAACCCGGTGGACAGCGATAAGCCCAAGAATCAGGTGGTAGGCCAGTCCCAGGAGCGGTATATCAAGATTGATGTGACCACGCTGATCATTCTGGATGTATCCACCGGTGTCTCCCAACTTCCCACCCAGCCTTCGGAGCCGGAGGATCCGGAAGACCCGGATAATACCCCCACCACCACTCAGCCTCCCGAGGATGACCCCGAACCTACCCCCGGAGATGTGCAGGTTCAGCTTGAGTATGTATTTTTAGTCCCCAGCCGGACGGAAAGCTATGTGCTGAGCATCAAGGCAGGGGAGGAGTGGTATATTGAAAATATGACCATTCAGCCCGGCGCTACCACCGTTCCGGTATCCCTGACCGGTTCCGGAACTGTGGTCTATGAGCTGTATATCGACGGCGAACTGTATACTACAGAAACGGTGGAATTTGATCCCGATGAATAAACGGCAAACCGGCCGCATTTTGCGGTCACTCAGCGGATTTTATGATGTGCAGACTTCTGAGGGAGTCATTACCTGCCGGGGACGGGGCAGCCTTCGCAAAGGCGGTCAATCCCCTCTCACCGGTGACTGGGTGGAAATCTCCGTGGAACACGGAAAGGGCATGGTGGAAAAGCTCCTGCCCCGAAAGAATTGGTTCATCCGTCCTGCGGTTGCCAATGTGGATGCTTTGGTGATTTTCGCCGCCAATGTCAATCCGGTGACAGAGCCGTTTCTCATCGACAGAGTTGCCGCCATTGCCGGAGACCGGGGAGTAACGGTGCATTTGTGCATCAATAAATGCGACTTGGATCCTGCGGTGGATTTGGAGCGGATTTATCGCAACGCAGGCTTTTCCGTCATCCTCACCAGCGCCGAAACCGGCGAAGGGGTGGAGGAACTGCGTACTCTCCTCAAAGGGAAACTTACCGCCTTCACCGGTAATTCCGGTGTGGGCAAGAGCAGTATTCTCAACCGTCTGTGCCCCGAGCTGGCACTTCCCACCGGAGAAGTTTCCGAAAAGCTGGGACGGGGACGGCATACCACCCGCCATGTGGAGCTGTACCGTCTGGAAGAGGATACTTATGTGGCAGATACACCGGGCTTTTCCTCCTTTGATACCGACCAGATGGATGTGATTTTGAAGGAAAACCTCCAGTATGCGTTTCCGGATTTCGCTCCCTGCCTTGGAAAATGCCAGTTCCATGACTGCTCCCACCGAAAAGAGCCGGGCTGTGCCGTCCGGGCAGCTTTGGAAGCCGGGGAAATCGAACCCACCCGATACGACAGCTACCTCCGACTCTATGAAAAAGCAAGCCAGTTAAAGCTGTGGGAAATCAAATAACCGAATCAAAAAGGGCTGTTGCAAACTGCTTACGGTTTGCAACAGCCCTTTTCATTGCTGTCAGGAAAGGAATATAATAATGAGCTGGGCGGCAAAGACCACCGAAATCAGAGCAATGGGATAGGTAGCAGCGTAGGCGGAAGCCACATCTTCCGTACCGGTTACGCTGATGAGGGTGCCCAGAGCAGGGGTGGACGTCATACCGCCGGTGATGGAGCCAAGATTGTTGAACAGAGGCAGCTTGAGAACAAACTTCGCAATGACGAAACCGATAATCATGGGAACCAGCGTGATCACCACACCGTAGAGGAAGTATACCGGCTCAAACAGTTCGATAAAACGGGAGCCGCCGGAAATGCCGGCACCCATCAGGAAGAATACCAGACCCAGCTCCCGAAGGACTTTCAAAGTGGTATTCTTGGGCATCAGATTGACTGCGCCAATGTGACCGAAATGTCCGAATACCAGACCGGCGAGCAGGCAGCCACCGGTGGTGGTCAGGGAGAAGCTGCCGAATTTCAGACTGCCAATCACAATGCCCAGCAGAATTGCCAGACCCAGAGGCATCAGACCGAATTCGTCCATGTCCACCAGCTTGCCGTTGTAAACCTTTTTCTTGCCGGTGTCGGTGGCGGTGATTTTCTTCCGCTCCTCAGCAACGTCTGCCTTCATAATCTTGGGGATGAGCTGAACGAAAAGAACAACACCCACCACACCAAACAGATAGGCAATGCCGTAGCCGGTGGAAACGATGCTGTCCAGTCCCTCAGCCACCGCATCCTTGGCAGCGGAGAAAGCAGGGGTGGAGGTCAGGGCGCCGGAGAACAGACCCACCATCATGGCGGTCAGTTCGGCATGGTTCAGCTTGGTAAAATTCCGTCCGATAAAAATGCAGCCCACACAAGCCAGAGCGCCGGAAACGATAATCACCAGACCCAGCAGAACATAGGACTTGAAATTCTTCTTGAAGTTTGCCACAAAGCCGGGGCCTGCGATAAAGCCAACCGCAGTGACAAAGAACATCAGACCGATATTCTCTACGATTTTCAGAGCCTGAGATACGAAGGTCTTGCCGTCCACCGTTAGTGCGTTGGACAGATCCTTGTAAAACACACAGCCGAAAATCAGTGCCACAATGAACACACCGGCAGTGCCAAGAGAAATCCCCTTAATGGAGATGCGCCCCAGCAGATAGCCAACGGCAATGACTGCGAACAGACACATCATCATAAAGGCGACGCCCGTAGAAGCGGAAAACGAGAATTCCATTTGGAACAACTCCTTTACATTATAATATAGTATATATTTCGCTGTGTATTATAGTCCTTTTTTTACCCAAAATCAAGCCGATTTCCCGGCTTTTCCCCAAATCCACGCTTCCAAAGAGTAAAATCTCCACAAAAACCAAAACTACTCCCATCCGATAGGGGAAATTACAGCACTTTACCCCACCCCCCCGGACGTGTGATAACAAAGAGAAGTTGATTTTCTCTATTCTATATATTATATTAATGGAAAGAACTCCAAGTGTTGTATCTATGATATTCAACTCCGGCATCTTGTAACCGGAGAAAGGAGGAATAACATGATCTGTCCGAAATGTGGGTATGAAAGCTGGTCAAGAGATGTGGTCTGCACAAGCTGCGGCTGTGTTTTGCCGGCAGAACCGAAACGTCCCGGGGTGCAGAAGGCGGGAGAAGCCTGCCGTCCCCGGCTGGATACTCCCGTGCTGACCCGGTCGGCAATCAAGGATTCTGCCACCTCCGGGGTATTTGTAGGAGGCATCCTCTGCCTGACGCTGGCATTCCTGATCAGAGTCTTTCTTGCCATCCGGGGGGATACCTTTGAGACTCTGAATGAGCTGCTGATTATGGTGAATATGACACCGCTGGAGGGCGGGGCATGGATGCCGCTGCAAAGCCTTTTGCTGTCATTGCTGGAGCAGGTTCCTGCCATAGTACTTCTGACAGGATTGTGGACGGTCTTTATTGGAACGGCTGCCAAGGGCGTTCCCCCAAAAGCGGGACTTACCGTGGTGCGGGTTGGATTGGTGATCGATATCATTTATCTCATCATGACCGGCATTCTGTCCGTGGTGGCAGTATACATGGTGTCTCCTGATTGGGCAGTGGTAATGGCTTTGCTTTTGCCCGGTATGTATTCTCTGGTTGTTATTCTTAGGGTGAAAGGTTTTCAAAGTGTTGCCACAGTCCGGGAGAGTCTGGAAAACGGAAGCCCGGACAGTGAAATTTCCGTGGCAATGAGTGTGTTCTGCTTTATACTGGGCGGTCTGGGCATTTTGGGGTCTTTGACCAAACTGGATATTCCGGGGATCCTGACGGGAATATCCATGATTATCTTCGGCAGCAGCTCGGTGGGATACCGCAGCTCCATGGCATATGTGGAAGGTGAAATTGAACGGGAGTTAAGCCGTCCGCTGCAGCCGGTTGCCCAGCAGATACCCACATGGAAGCGGGTACAAATGGAACAGGGACTGATTTACGAATAACTCGATATTCCCAACGGCGTGCTGCTTTTCCGGCAGCACGCTTCTTTCATTTATGCATAAAATTTACTCCGTCGTTATCACTGAAAATTCAGAAAAAACTTTGTGAAAATATCTGAAATTTTGCTTGACAAATTACCGAAAGGGTGGTATCATAATCGAGCGTGTGTAGGGATACTATGCGCGTATGCGATGATGCGGGAGATTGCGTCCGGAGAGGGCGGTAACTTCCGCGGAGTATGTCCGGTCATCGGGCGGCTGAACTGCTTCTGTTTGCGCTGCGTATATCGCTGCGGCAGGGGAAAGGTCGGCCTTGCGTCGGCTATTTTTCATGGCCCGGAATGATACGCACGGCGGCGTGAATAAAACAGTTCGACCGTACCCAGGCATCCACGCAAAACTGAGTACGAAATTCAAGGAGGAAAACAAACCATGGCAAACCAGGAAATGAT
>JAFULI010000066.1 GCA_017473455.1 Oscillospiraceae bacterium | reverse complement strand
TGCCCCCGAAGGGGGCGGAGAGGGCATCGTGATTTTCTTAAAGAAAATCACATCGCCGCAGGCGATAACGACACATTTTTCTGATTGCCCTCTCAGTCACGCCTTACGGCGTGCCAGCTCTCCCAAAGGGAGAGCCAAGTTGCCTGTGTTGTAAGCTAAACAACAATTTATCTTATCCACCACGGTTTATTTTGGGTTCAAAAAAGGGCGGCTGCGAAGGTTTGCAGCCGCTCTTTTTTATCTTTGCATTTTGGTATAGAGGGTTTGGGTGAGGTTTCTCAGGGGGTAGAACAGCAGCAGGGCGATGACGAAATTCCCGGCGCCGTGGGCAAGGTCAAAGGGGATTCCCGACAGCCATTTACTCACCGCGTAGCCCCAGCCTCCGATGAACAAATCCACCGGTGCGCATAACGCGCCGAACAGCAATCCGTACACCCCGGAAGCCAGCGCCCAGATGATCGGGTTGCGGAACCGTGCCAATCCCACCCCCAGAGCCACGGGAATCAGCCAGATATACAGATAGTTGAAATTCCACGTCCCCAGACCGTAAAACAGCACTTCACACACCACATACACATAGCAGGGAAATACCGCCTTCCAGCCGAACACCGCACCGAAAATCAGCATCAGCAATGTCACCGGCTCGATGTTTGGCAGGTAACTCATTGCCACTTTTGCCCCGAAGGTCATCGCCGCCAGCACCCCAAAGAGGGTGACCTCCCGGATGGACAGTCTGTTTTTAGCCAATGGTATACACCAGCTTAAACGCAGCGCCGTCGGCAATGGGGGTGGAGTCCACACCGGTCATGGCATACTCCTCACCGATGTACAGCGCCCAGTAGCTCTTGTTTTCGTTCCAGTCTGCCTTTTCTCCGTCCACGGTGTGCATTTCCAGACCGTAAGGCCCGTCGTTGCCCTGAATCAGACCGGCATCCACCAGCACGGCACCCAGATATTCCTCATCGGTATCGTAGGTAAAGGTCTTTTCGCTGCCATCCCCATGTACCACGGTGACGGTGATTTTCTTTTCCCCGGCGGTGGTTTCGGGACGGGTCAGCCGGTACGCTGCCAGCATTCCCACCGCCAACGCTGCCACCAGTACAGCGGCAATCAGAATCCAGATCCATTTTTTCATTTCTTTTTCCTCCATAAAAACAAATTTGACCGTGGCACCCATACAGGTACCACGGCCGTTTTTCCGTGATGATACGCCCCATAGACACGCAGGGCGCAGAGGATCCATACTCCGTAGGTCTTCTGACTTGTGCATAGGAGCCTGTGGCTCTGCGGTGGTTCTCGGCCTTCCCGGGGATGACCCCAGTGACCGGCTTTCGCCTTGAGAACACCTCTGCACTTACAGCGGCGGTACCGTTCGGGAATTGCACCCGATTATCTTGTTCAGCAAAACCGGTTCTTCGCCGGCTCTGCCACGGAGCAGTTATTGGATTGTCAAGTGGATTATAGCACAGCTCCCCCGGTTTGTCAACAGCAGCACCGACCGAAGCAGCACAAGTTACACAGCCAGCACAAAAAGGCATTATAGCACAAATTGCCGCCGGTTTTGAAGCCACGGAAATTTCCTGCCTGGGTGCGGTAATCCTCACCGCCGCCCTCCATCCGCTTGAGCTGCCGCAGGTATTCCATATTATCCGGCTCCATGGACACCGCCCGACGGATATGCTCCATAGCGGTGACCTGATTGCCCAGCCCCTCATTGGCAAGGGCGCTGAGATAGTACCATTGAGCAGAACGCTCCTCCACAGCATTGAGCACGTTCAGGGCTTCCCGATACCGCCCGAACCGGATATACTGGTATGCCGCGCGCTGATACTGCTGAGCGTTGGTACTGCCGCCTCGCCGCTGAGCGCCGAAGGGGTCATAGCCGGAACGGGCCTTTTCGGGGTTCTTAATCTGCTCATAGGCGGCATTGATCCGCTGCATCTGTCTGGCTGCTTCCTCATCCCCGGGGTTGACATCGGGATGATACTTCCGTGCCAGACGGCGGTATGCTTTTTTTATCTCCTCGTCCGAGGCATCGGGACTGACCCCAAGTACCTTATAAGGATCATCCATCGCTTTGTTCCTCCGCCTTTCTTGTTTTGAAATTCGTCCAGACACCGCTGTAAAGAATGTTGTCCAAAATCTTCTTATCCTGCACCAGAGGCAGCCGTTCAAATGCCCCGGTACATTTTGCCATGGCAAGTACCAAATATTCCTCCCAGCTATGGGGGTCTGTGCCGCTGAGCAGCAGGGGGTTATACTGTTTCCCTTTCCGGTCCTTCGGGGCATCGGAAACCGCGTCTGCCAGATAGACAAACCGTCCCAGATAAAAACCAACTTCCCGAAGGGTGGGTGCCCAGAGATCCTCCCGGTACACCATAAGCTCTGCCATCAGCCGGGCAAAGCAGTTTGCCACAGCATCCACGTCGCCGCAGTTTTCCTTTTCCAGACGGGTCAGCTCCCCGATACATTCGCAAATCGCTCCGCACTGCCGGGGGTATTCCCCCTCCAAGGCGGGCATGAATGCCTGCAGATGCTTCGCCATGACCTTGGCAGAGGTCTTTCTGTCGTCCTGCCAGTCGTCCAGACATTTGTAGTATGCCAGTGCCACGTTCATTCGGGCGGCATAGCGGATGTATTCGTTGTCCACCCAAGGTCGGGGTTTGATGGGGTGCAGACCGCAGGCACGGCTGCCGGCGATTTCCTCCGGCTCATACAGACTCATCAGCAGCAGCGCCAGAAAGGTCATATCATAACTCAGCACCAGCCTTGCGCGCTGGGAGCAGCTTTGCCGAATCTCCCGGCAAATGCCGCAGTAAATACTGTTATACCGCTGTTTTTCCTCCCGGGTCAGCTCCGGTACACTTGCGGATACCAAACCGAACATTCCGCCAGCTCCTTTTTCTTTTCAGGATACTACCGTTTTATGAACATACCGTAACGCATTTTCGTATTTTTTAAGAACGCCGCTCCATGAGATACCGGTTCAGCGCTCCGCCGTAGAAAAGAATGCTGATACAGAAATACAGCCACAGCATCGCCAGCGCCGCTGCGTACACCGAGCCGAAAATATTGGCGTATCTGGGGAAATACTCCACATACAGCGAAAACAAATCGGAAACCGTCAGCCATCCCACCGAGGCAAACAACGCTCCCGGCAGGCTTTTGATTACGGAATTTTTGCGGTTGGGCAGCACCACATACATGGCGGTGAAGAACACCGTCTGGACAAAGAACAGCAAAAAGAACCGCAAATCAATGAGATCCATCAAAAACAGCAGCACCGGATGGGTGGTCATCCGCAGGTAGTCCAAAATGGTGGTTCCGAACACGTGAAGCACCAGCGTCAGCACCAGCACCACCACAATCAGCAGAGTGTACAGCGCGCTGATGCCACGGGTGGCAAAGTAATTCCGCTTCTCCTCAAGCCCGTACACCGCGTTCATACCCTCCATCAGCCCCAGCATTCCCCGACTGGCAGACCACAGAGCGGTAATGATGGACAGCGACAGCACCGTACCGCTGGCATTGTCGTAGGCACCGTTCAGCAGCCGCTGGGCAAGGGGCAAAAACGGCTCCGGCAGCACCATCGCCGCCAGCGCCAGCACCTCCTCCACACCGTAGCTGGTGTAGCTGAGCAGGCAGAAGAGAATCATCAAACTTGGAAACAGGGACAATATCAGAAAAAAGCTGGTGTACGCTCCCCGGATGGAAATATTCATAGGCTTCAGAAAGTCAAAAATCCGGAAGATAAAGCGGACAAGCCGCCAGTGAGAACTGGGTTTTCCCATACTGCCTCCTTTCTTTCCATGGAAAAAGGGCCAAGCCCCCCAATTGTGGGAATTGTATGATAAATTGTTGTTTGAAGTTCAATTACGCATATGTCACTTGCCTCTCCCTATGGGAGAGGTGCCCCCGAAGGGGGGCGGAGAGGGCATCGTGATTTTCTTAAAGAAAATCACATCGCCGCAGGCGATAACGACACATTTT
>JAFULI010000065.1 GCA_017473455.1 Oscillospiraceae bacterium | reverse complement strand
TTGCGTCATATTCGATATGTTCGTTTCACGAACCCGATAGGATACAGATCCCTGCTCATGCCGCAGCGTATATCGAGTGCTTCCGCACATATCGAATGCCAACGGCATCTATCGAAGATCCCGTCAGGGATCTATATCGAAGGGGCTGTTGCAAAACGCAGTTTTGCTACAGCCCCATTTTTTTGCGGCGGTTTCTTAACTTTTCTCTAACTCGACACCCTCCGCCTTGAAAAACCGGGGGGCATATGGTACAATGGGGCGAAATGACCGACTGTGAGGAAACGGTATGAATGGTTTTATTCGTCACCCCCGGCAGACGCTGAACTGCGGAGGGTGGATTGGTTCGGTGAACCGCTTTTTGCGGTCTCCCGGATATATTCTGACGCTGGGAGCGGTTACCGCCATCGGCAACCTGCTGGGGCTGGATTTGGTGACATATACGGTATTCATTGCCATTGGGCTGTGGATTGCTTTGGTGGGGGAGGATTTTCTGCCCCTTGTTCCGGTGGTGCCCCTTTGCTATGTCGCACCTTCGGTGCAGAATAACCCCGGCCGGTATCCCGGTTCTGTGTTCTATCCCATGAACGGAGGTATTTACCTCGCCGTTCTGTTTTTGCTGTTTACTGCCTCTGTGGTCTGGCGGTTGGCAACGGACAAAGAGCTGGGAGGACGTAAATTCTTCACCGGCAAACGGCAGCTCACCTCCGGTATGGTGCTGCTGGCGATGACTTATCTGCTCAGCGGTATCTGCAGTGTGGATTATGAGGACGTGGTACTTCGGAACCTTCTGTTCGCGCTGGTGCAGGGCTTGGCGATTGGTGCCATGTACTTCTTCCTCACCGGTGGGGTGTGCTGGAACCAAGTCCCCCGGGATTATCTGGGCTTTACGGGACTGACGGTGGGGCTGGTGGTGCTGACCCAGTTGCTGCAGAATTACCTCAGCGGCAGGATTTTTGTGGACGGCAGCATCAATCGGGAGCTGATTGCCACCGGTTGGGGAATGCACAATAACGTAGGCGGTATGCTGGCAATGACCATGCCCTTTGCCTTTTCTCTGGCGGCACACCGGAAGCATGGCTGGGTGTACACCGTTTTGGCAACGGTGCTGATGCTTGGTATCGTGCTGTCCTGCTCCCGTGGTTCTATGCTGGTTGCCGCAGCCGGATATGGATTATCCGCGGTGCTGCTGTTGGGGAACCGGGAAAGCCGTCGGACGAACTTTCGGGTGTTTCTGATTATGGCAGGGGTGCTGATCGTAGTAATCGCGGTGTTCTTCGGAAAACTGCTGGAGATTTTCAAGCTGTTCCTGAGCCAGTTGGGAAATATATCCCAGCGGGATAATCTGCTGTATTACGGTTTACAGCAATTCCTCAAAGAGCCGATGTTCGGCAGTACCTTCTATCCCCGTGGGGAGTATGTCCCTTGGGATTGGTCGAATTTGGAGAGCTTTTCTTCCATCTTCCCTCCCCGCTGGCACAATACGCTGGTGCAAATCGCCGCTTCCTGCGGTGTTATGGGCTTGACAGCCTACGGAATCCACCGGTATCAGACTGTCCGGCTGTTTTTGCGGCGCCGTTCCTTGGGGAATACCTTTATTGCGGTATCCATCGCAACCTTGCTGCTGACAAGTCTTCTGGACTGCCATTTCTTCAATATCGGCCCGGTACTGCTCTACTCCATATCCCTTGCGTTTATGGAAAAAACAGAAAGCCAATCACCAAAAGCCTGATGCCAAACCGCATCAGGCTTTTTCCTGCCGTACCCCATATCAAAGCGTGGGAAGGATAAATTGTTGTTTGAAAGACTACCCTCGCTCCGAAAATGTATGTCATCCTGAGCGAGCGTAAGCGAGTCGAAGGATCTATTTGTTCGGATTTTGCATCTTTTTCGACAGATTCGCAATCTTTACGTTTGAGATCCTTCGACTCCGCTCCGCTTCGCTCAGGATGACATCCTTGGGGCTTGGGTGCGTAAACAACAATTCTCCACCCGTTGATTTCTGTTTTTGCGGCAGAAGGGGAAATTGACTTATATTCGGTTTGCTGTTATAATACTAAATTGAAATTGTATGCAAACCAGGAGGAAACGGTTATGCGAATGAGAAGAATGAAAAATCTGGAGCCGCGGATGGAGCGTTGTGCCGAATACCGCATTGCAGCCCCGGAACTGAAAAAAGGAAGCTGGCGCACCCTGAAGGCAGATGCCAAAGCACTCTGGGTGGAGGTTGGCTGCGGCAAGGGAAAATTCACCGCTGAGACTGCCGAGGCAAATCCGGATGTCCTGCTCATCGCTGTGGAGCGATGCCGGGAGGCGATGGTGGTTGCTATGGAGAAGGCCCGGTCTATGGGCCTGAAGAATGTGTTCTTTATCGACATGGATGTGGCAAATATCGAGGAAATCTTCGCCCCCGGTGAGATTGACCGACTGTTTATCAACTTCCCCGACCCCTGGCCCCGTAAGAAAAACGCCAAGCGCAGATTGACACATCGGGGTTTTCTGGATAAATACTGCCGCGTGGTCGCAGAAGGGGGCGAGTTCCACTTCAAGACCGACAATGCCCCCTTGTTTGAGTTTTCTCTGGAGGAGTTTGCAGCCTGCGGTCTGCAGGTCAATGCCCTGACCAGAAACCTCCATAAAAATGGCATCGTTGGCATCATGACCGGCTACGAAGAAAAATTCCATGCCCTCGGCACGCCCATTAACCGCTGTGAAGTGGTGTGCCGTCCCATCACCCTGCCCAAAGAGGAAAAGCAGGCTGAGGAAGCATAATCTAACCTCCGGAGGTATTTATGTCCTACCATATCGGACAATGTGATATTGCCGTCATCGGTGCCGGACACGCAGGCATCGAAGCGGCACTGGCGGCAGCCCGACTGGGGCTGGATACCGTTTTGTTTACCATCAATCTGGACGCAGTAGGCAATATGCCCTGCAATCCTGCCATTGGCGGCACCGGCAAGGGACACCTTGTTCGGGAGCTGGATGCCCTTGGGGGCGAGATGGGTGTGGCGGCAGACCATAGCTGTATCCAGTACCGGATGCTGAATAAAGGAAAAGGCCCGGCAGTGCATTCCCTTCGGGCGCAGGCTGACCGCCGCCGCTATCAGGAGTATATGAAGCATACTCTGGAGAAGCAGGAGAACCTGCGGCTGGTTCAGGCGCAGATTGTAAAAATCCTCACCGAAGACGGTGCCGTGACCGGTGTACAAACCCGTCTGGGAGGGGAGTATGATGCCAAAGCGGTGATTATCGCCACCGGCACCTTCCTTGACAGCACCGTGATTACCGGTGAGTCTGTGGAGGTTTCCGGGCCGGACGGAATGCATGCCGCTGTGGGTCTTGCGGAAAATCTGCGGAGTCTGGGGCTGTCCCTGCGCCGCTTCAAGACCGGCACGCCCCCCAGAATCAACCGCCGAAGTATCGATTTTTCTCAAATGGAGCTGCAGCCCGGAGATGAAGACTGTGAGGCGTTTTCCTTCCGTACTGCCCACAAGCCCTACAATTCCGCGGTGTGCTACCTGACCTATACCAACGAACAGACCCATGCCATCATTCGGGATAATCTCCACCGTTCGCCGATGTACGACGGCACGATTTCCGGTGTTGGCCCCCGTTACTGTCCCAGTATCGAAACCAAAATCGTCCGCTTCGCTGACAAGGAGCGGCACCAGCTATTTATTGAACCCTGCGGACTGGATACCGAGGAGATGTACATTCAGGGCTTCTCCAGCTCATTGCCGGAGGATGTCCAGCTTCAGATGCTCCGCACCATCCCGGGACTGGAAAATGCCCAGATGATGCGCCCTGCCTATGCCATTGAGTACGAGTGTGTAGACCCCACCCAGCTTTTGCCCACCATGGAGTGCAAGTGTGTGTCCGGACTCTACGGCGCCGGACAGTTTAACGGCACTTCCGGTTATGAGGAAGCGGCGGTGCAGGGCTTGATTGCCGGCATCAATGCCGCCTTGAAGCTGCAGGGGAGAGAGCCTCTGATTTTGACCCGGGATACCAGCTACATCGGCACATTGATTGACGATTTGGTGACCAAGGGAACCCGGGAGCCTTACCGGATTATGACCAGCCGCTCGGAATACCGTCTGCTCCACCGGCAGGACAATGCCGACCAGCGGCTGACCCACATTGGATATCGGGTCGGACTTGTTCCGGAGGAACGTTACCGTCAGGTGGAGGAAAAGTATGCCTCTGTCCGTCGGGAGATTCGCCGTCTGGAAAGCACCGGTGTGGCGGCAAGCGAAGCTCTGAATGCCATGCTGCAAAGCCGGGACTCTGCCCCGGTGACCAACTCCGCCCGACTGGCAGACCTGATCCGCCGTCCGGGAGTGAGCTATGAGGACTTGCAGCCCTTTGACCCGGAGCGTCCGGAGCTGCCGGTTTCCGTCACCGATGAGGTGCAAATCCAGCTTAAGTATGCCGGTTACCTTGCCCGTCAGGAAAAGCAGGTGGAGCAGTTCCGCAAGGAAGAAGCCCGTCTGCTGCCTCCGGAGCTGAACTACGAAGCCATTGCCGGACTGCGGCTGGAAGCAAGACAGAAGCTCATGGAAATCCGCCCCATGTCCATCGGGCAGGCAAGCAGAATTTCCGGTGTCAGCCCTGCGGATATTGCGGTGCTGCTGATTTATCTGGAACAGAGAAAGGGAGAATAACATGGCGAAAATACGGTATTTGCCCCGCTTTTGGAGTACGTTTGCCGGTATCGTCTGGGGCGGCTCGCTGTTGGCGGTTTTGTACCGGGGGATTCAGGGCATTATTCAGGCACAGCTCCCCTGGGGAGTGATCAGTCAATATATTCTGCCGGTTCTGTTCGGCGGTCTGGCGATCGCCTGCCTGATTTGGGGCAGACGGAATGGGCCTATGGGATGGGCATTCCTCGGCTGCGCCCTGCTGTCGCTGGCAATCAACCCCCTTCTGGTCATCCCTCTGCTGGAGAACCTTCCCGGGATTTCCTTTAACACCTCCATTACGCTTCCTCAGATTTTGCAGGGCTGTCTGTACCTGCTGGTGGCAGCGGATTGCTTTATCCCCAAGCTGCCCAAGTGGATGCGCTGGCTGTTTATCATTCTTCCGGTTGCCATTCTGGTCAGTAACTTTGCTGTGGATGTGCTGTTCATGGCATCCCGGTTTCCGGAGAGATGGATGGGGCTGGGGGTACGCTACTACGCAGGTCTGCTCTTGGATGCCCTTCTCGACGGTCTTGCCGGCATTGTTTTGGGCATTGCCTTCTTCCGGGCAAAATAAATACGAACAGGAATCGCCTCCGACGCATAGGATAGTCGGAGGCGATTTTTTATGGCAATTGTGCAAACCAACGTACCCATTACCGCCGAGAGCTGCGACCGGATGATTCTGGAGCTGGCAAGGACATATCCCATTTTCCGTACGGAACTGATGGCAACCACTGCCTTTCAGCGGCCGATCCGCACTTTGGTTATGGGCAGAGGAAGCCGACGGGTGATTTATTCCGCTGCCCACCATGCCAATGAATGGATTACCGCTTTGGTGCTGCTGAAATTCGCGGAGGAACTGGCGGTGGCAGCTTCGGAGCAGGGGAGCATTGGGGGTGTGGATGCCCAAACCCTGCTGGATACCGCCACCATCTACATGGTACCCATGGTAAATCCGGATGGGGTGGATTTGGTGGTGGGCGCCATTCAGCCGGGACAAATTCCCTACGAAACCGCCCGTATGCTGGCAGACCGTTATCCGGAGATTCCCTTCCCCGATGGCTGGAAAGCCAACCTTCTGGGAGTGGATTTGAATTTGCAGTATCCGGCAGGATGGCTGCAGGCACGGGAGATTAAATTCTCCCAGGGCTATACCCGACCCGGCCCCCGGGACTATGTAGGAAGAGCACCTCTGGGACAGTTGGAAGCCAGAGCGTTGGCAGGGTATACGGAATTTGTAGACCCGGCGGTGGTGCTGGCGTATCATTCTCAGGGAAAGGTGATTTACTGGCAGTTTCAAAACTACGTCATCCCCGGCGCACGGGAGCTTGGGGAAGCCTTTGCTCAGGTCAGCGGCTATACGCTGGAGGATGTACCTTTTGAAAGCAGCTTTGCCGGGTATAAGGACTGGTTCATCCAGCGGTTCCGCCGTCCGGGGTATACCATCGAGGTGGGGGAGGGGAACAATCCGCTGCCTTTGGAGCAGTTTGACGAAATATATCGGGATAATCTGGGCATCCTGACCACAGCGGCATTGGGCTTGACGGAATAATCTCCGGGCATCGGCAAAGCGGAAAAACAGTTTGTTTACATTGACATTTTCCTTGGGTTTTATTATACTTAAATGTGGCAAGTTATATAAACCCAAGGGAAAGGATGTATGCAAACCATGAAATCGCTAAAGAAAGTATTCTCCGGTTTGTTGGTTGCTGTGATGCTCCTGCAGATTTTCTCCGGGCTGACGCTGGCATCTGCCTTCAGCACCGGAGACATGATTTCGGATTCCTTCAATGGAGAAGGTGTCTGGATCACGGAGATTTACAACAACGACGTAGACCGCAGCGTTGCCAACAATACCCGTCCGGCCAACGGCTATGAAGCCATCGAGCTGTTCGACTCTACCTCGGATTTGATGGAATTCGTGGAGGTAGTCAGCACATATGACGCGGATATCGCGCTGAACGATTTGTATGAGCTGTACTATAACTCCACCCTCATCAATATCACCACCGTAGCCGGCAGCAGCAATGTCACCCTGACCAAGGGTCAGCCGGTGGTCATCTGGAATTACCGCACCGACGTTACCGCCACCCTGCCCACCGAGGCACAGGTGCGTTCCGCTCTGCGAATTCCCGACAATGCTCTGGTGCTCAAGGGCGACATGGGCGGCGGCTGGGATTCCGGTGCGACCTTCACTCTGAAGCTGAAAGCCACCGGCGAGACGGTGTGTACCTTTACCACCGTCAACGAAACCAATGTGCAGGACGGCTTGGCGGTGGAGCTGAAAGTTCCCATGTTCAAAAGCGCGGACATGGAAGTCTACCGCAATCTGAACATCCCCTCTGCCGGTTATGTCTATACCGATCAGGTTCGGGGCATGATTACCGCCAATACCCTTGAGGGCTTCAACGGCAAGGGTGTCTACCTCACTGAGGTGCGCCCCAACGATGTCAACCGCAGCTCCACCTACGGTACCGCTTCCGATGTCATGGAATGTGTCGAGATTTATAACGGCACCGATGCCGCCATCGACCTGAATAACGATTACCGGGTCGCCTATACCGTCAAGGAAGGTTACCGTAAGGTGCTGAAGTTCTATAAGTACAGTTCTTCCGCTTCCAATAAGGTAGGCTCTTCCACCGGCTGTACCGTTCCGGCAGGAGGGACTGCTGTGCTGTGGTGCTTCCGGTATTCCAACATTACGGACTGGACCAGCTTCCCCTCTCTGTCCGCCTTCCGCACCGCCTACGGCATCAGCTCCGACACCCCGGTGTATATCTTCACCAACCAAGGCTCCTTCAACAACACCAACCGTGCCATTGAAATCTTCAAAAATGACGGTGTGGGTGATGTGGGCACATTGGTTTCCGGCTATACCTACCTCGGCGCTTCGGACTGTCCCGACAATACCTCTGCCCAGCTTAAAGTCAACCCCGAAGGCCCTGCCATGAAGCTGTATGCCGGCGCTGCCACCAGCACCATGGGTACGGTGGCATCCGACCAGCTCAGCTATAAGCTGGATACCGGTGTGGCGGTGGAAAT
The DNA here is from genome assembly GCA_017473455.1 of Oscillospiraceae bacterium. Taxonomy (GTDB): domain Bacteria; phylum Bacillota; class Clostridia; order Oscillospirales; family Oscillospiraceae; genus Faecousia. The sequence continues at coordinate 3,946 of JAFULI010000065.1, read as the reverse complement.
GAAGGTCATGGACGGCCATACCATTCCCACTCAGATTATGCAGGGCGAAGATTTGCGGGTGACCTTCTGGTACGATTTCGACAGCAGTCTTGCCCGTACCGATACTGCCTGCTATTACCGTCTGGACGGCGCAGGGGATTGGATTCGCACCCCCTACGGCGGTATCCGCCTGCCCAATACCTTTGAGGCGGTCATCCCTGCCAATCTGCTGTTTGACCATGATTATGTGGAATTTTACGTCATCAACAGCAACATTTACCGGGATACCCTGATGGGTATTTACAAGGTGGATATCAAGGGACTGAACGAGGTGGACGGCATCCGTACCAACATCTCCGAAAACGAAGAAGTAAAGGGTACGGTTTCCATCACCGCCAACGACGGCGGCACCAATGCCTCCACCAAGATTTATATTGACGGAACCCAGTACACTACCACTCCCATGATGGAAGACGGTGCGTACTTCACTTTCCTCACCATAGGGCGTGACAGCTACTTCAAAAACATCATTACCACCACCGGGAATAAAATGATTGCGGATATCGGTAATTGGCTGTATGTAAACAACGACCACATGGCAATCCACATTGACAACAGCCACTTCACCTATAAATCCGGCAAGTACACCACCACTCTGCGTTTCTGGGCAGGTACTTACGGTACGTCTGTCAACGAGTACCTGACCCCCAGCGCCAACCGGGAAGATTTTCAGGTTACCGAGCTGATGCTGAAGCTGCCCAACGGCAATCAGTATCTGCCTTCCTCCATCGGGCCTTCCAGCTACGGCGGTGTGGACACCAGTGCCAAGACCAATCTCAGCACCGCTTTTAATGCGGTACACAGCATCGGTGACTCCTCCAAGATGTGTCCGTATATGGACGTAACCTTCTCCGTGCCCAGCTCCGCTGTGAATGCGGTGGGTGTCAATCTGGATACCACCAAGCTCTCCGAGGGCAAGCATACCCTGAAGGTTACCAACGGCACCAGTACCAAGGAAGTCACCTTCATCGTCGATAACACCGCTCCCACCGTCAATATGGGCATTGCCTCCGGTGCGGAGCTTGCCGGCCCGATTACCTTCAATCCTGCCATTACCGACAGCAACACCATGATTGAGTACGTCACTTTGCTGGACGGCGAAGTGATTCAGCGTCCCTACGAAACCACCGCCTATGCCCTGGGCGCAGGCAGCCATACCCTGCAGGTATCCGCTCAGGACTCCGCGGGCAACGTGACCGACAAGTCGGTGACCTTTACTGTGAAGGACGTGTCCATGACTCTCACCGATGTGGGAAGCAAGGACATCACCCACAGCACCGCACAGCTTTACCTCACCGCCCAGAGCGGCAGTGCCGCCTCTGCCACCTTCTACAAGGCAGAGCGGATCGATGCAGCGGACATTCAGGCAACCATCGGCGAGGGTGTCATGCCCTACATCCAGTATACCCTGAACGTGGGGACTGTGGATGCAGACGATGAAATCATCGTAAGCTGGGACGGCACTGCCTCCGCTTCTGACGATACCCACGCCAACAATATGTACGTCCTGAATTCCGTCACCGGCGGCTGGGACAAGATTGCTACCTCCGACGGTGAGATTTCCAATGTTTCCTTCACTGCCGCTGACCATGTTTCCGGCGGTAAGGCGATCATCGTGGTGCAGTGTACGGCAGAATCCAATCTGCCGGATCTGGATCCTGCCACCGACGGAATCTCCGGCGCCAATGACGGCTGGGACGGAAACTCCATCCCTCAGGACTATGACTTCTCCTTCGCGTGGATTTCTGACACGCAGGGCTATGTCCAGCGCTACCCCTGGCACTATAACAATATCAACCAGTTCATCGTGGACAATGCCGAGGCTATGAAAATCAAGTATGTCATGCACACCGGCGATATTGTGGATGACTGGGATGCCATCTATCAGTGGGAAAGCGCTGTGGAAGCCATGGATATTCTGGATGCTGCCGGAATGCCCTACGGTGTGCTGGGCGGCAACCATGATGTTGCCTCCGGTCTGGGGGACAACAGCTACTACTGGACTTACTTCGGTGAGGACAGAGTGAAAGACCAGCCCACCTTCGGCGGCTCTTACAAGAACAATCTGGGTCACTATGACCTGATCAGCCAGAACGGTCAGGACTTCATCATTGTGTATATGAGCTGGAATATCTATGATGAAGAAATCGACTGGATGAATGAAGTTCTTGCCAAGTATTCCGACCGGAAGGCGATTCTCTGCTTCCATGCCTATACCCACATCCATGAAAGTGTGGATGGCTTGCTGGATTACTACGGTGTTATGGTTCGGGATCATGTGGTTGCCAAGAACCCCAATGTCTTTGCGGTGCTCAACGGCCACTACTCCGGCTCCACCTACCAGACCGTCCGCTTCGACGATAACGGCGACGGCAAGAAAGACCGCACCGTCTACCAGATTTGTACCGACTACCAGTCTTTGTGGCATGGCGGTGAGGAGTATATCAAGTTCCTGTACTTCGATCTGGACAGCGACAAGATTTTCGTCAACTCCTACTCTCCCTACCATGATGATTTCAATTATTACGACTCCGGTGTCCATGACCTGAATGCGCTGGCAAAGGCGGACTCCGACGGTGTCGTCAATGCGCTGGATGTGGACTCCGTGATCATGGATCTGGAATTCGATACCAAAGAGCAGACCATCGCCGAGAAGAGCTTCACCGCCTACCTTGCCACCAACGAAGCGTATGCCTCTGCCGATCTGGACAGCAGCGGCAATGCCGCAGTCAATGCCACCGGTCTGACCGCAGGTGCGGAGCAGCTCTGGTATGCCGACATTGAAAACGTGGAAACCGGCTACCTGCGGACTCCGGTCTACAGCTTCACCACCGCCGAAGCCCCCAAGGCTTACTACCTCTTCGGCAATATCAACGGTGCGGACTATGCCTGCGAAGGAGATAGCGGAAACATGGGTATTTACAAATTCGAGGACGGTCAGCTTACCGCTACCTTCAAGCGTGACAGCTATGTGGGTGTCAAGACCGAGGGTAATACCGCATGGTATATGGCGCAGAGCTATGTGACTGATACCACCGCTACCTTGTACAACACCAACACCGGTGCCTGTGAGAAGCTGCTGGTGCCCGGTAAGGTCAAGGTCACCTTCACCCTGACAGCAGGGGAGAATGATACGCTGGTACTCAGCTACACCACCGCTCCCTGCGACCACACCTACGAGAGCACCACCGTTGCCCCCGGCTGTGAAACTCAGGGCTTTACCACCCATACCTGCACCCTCTGCGGCGACACCTATGCCGACAATATCCGGCCGTCAACCGGACATAGCTGCAGCACCCATACTGTGGTTCAGTACCCCACCTGCACCAATGACGGTCTGCGGGAATGGCATTGTGACAATTGTGACTACAGCTATACGGAAAGCATTGCCAAGCTGGGACACAGCTACCAGACCAGCGTGAATTCTCAGCCGGACTGTGATACCGATGGCGTATTGCTGTATTACTGTGCCACCTGCGGCGGCAGCTATACCGAGGTCATCCCGGCATTGGGTCACAGCTACAGCAGTGTGGTCACCGCTCCCACCTGCACGGAACCCGGCTATACCACCCATACCTGCGCTACCTGCGGCGATATCTATACCGATACCGAAATTGCCGCTCTGGGGCATAGCTATGGTTCCGGTGTCATCACCAAGCAGCCCACCTGTCTGGAGGCCGGCGTTCTGACCTATACCTGCGGCACCTGCGGTCATAATTTCTCTCAGGGAATTCCCGCAACCGGTCATAGCTATGTAAGCGGCAAGTGCGCCAATTGCGGCGAGGCAGAGCCGGTGGTGGATTACTACCTCTTCGGCTATATCAACGGTGCGGACTACGCCTGCGAAGGGGATAGCGAGAACATGGGCATCTACAAATTCGTGGATGGCAAGCTCACCGTGACCTTC
>JAFULI010000064.1 GCA_017473455.1 Oscillospiraceae bacterium | reverse complement strand
TTGTTTTTCGGCTTAACATCTGTTACTATAACCATGGCGATTGAGTTCCTTTCGTTAGACTTGGGTTGTGGTGACTTTATTCTAACGAACTCAATCGCTTTTTTCTATTCTCTTGGTCTCACATCAATTGTAACGCTACAGAACTGGAAGCGAGTTTTGTCGAATAACGGTTGATTATCAGATGGTTTTATGGTATCATTAATTGAAGTTTGCAATCCTTCCACGTGCTTTAGAGATTGCATTCAAGAAAAAAGTAAGTACCGACCGGTACGCTGAGGAAAGGAAAAGAAGAGGATGTCTAAGTATATTATTTTGACGGATGTAACCTGCGACCTTTGCGAGGAAATCCGCAAACAGATTGGAATGAAGGACTACATTACCGGTCATGTTCACTTTGATGATGGCAGAGATTATGCTACCACTTTGGATTGGAGCAATATTTCCAGAGCGGATTTCTATAAGGCACTATCCAATAAGAAGAGTCAGATTAGTACCGCACCTGCCAATGCGGATGAGTGCTATGAATATTTTGAGAAGTACGTCCGTGAGGGCTATTCTATCATCAGCATTTCGCTGTCCTCCGCTATCAGCGCAACCTATAACCTGACCCGCATTGCCGCAGACCGTGTGAAGGAGCAGTATCCCGAAAGCCGGATTTATTGCCTGGACTCTGCCAGAATGTCCGGCGGCATGGGCCTTCTCGTGATTTACGCACACCTGCTGCAGAAGGAAGGCAAGAGCTTTGAGGAAGTGATTCAGTGGCTGGAAGATAATAAGCTCTGCATCCACCAGATGGGACCCATTGACGATCTGTTCTTCGTTGCCCGTCGTGGCAGATTGACCATGGGCAAGGCTATTATGGGCAGCTTTGCCGGTGTGAAGCCCATGGGCGATTGCAATGCAGAGGGCTATACCACCGTCCTGACCAAAGTCAAAGGAATTGGCAAGGCCCTGGATATTACCGTGCAGTATGTAAAGGCTGTTGCCGTGAATGCTCAGGATCAGATTATCCTGATTGCCCATTCCGACCGTGAGCTGTACGCCAACACTCTGAAGGAAAGAATTGAGGCTGAGGTGTCCCCGAAGCAAGTTCTGGTCACCGATGTGTTCAGTGGCTGCGGTACCAATATCGGACCCGGTATGGTAGGTGTCTACTTCCTTGGTAATAAGGTTACCGAGGATCTGGCTGCAGAGCGGGAGATTATGAATAAACTTACGGGCAAGTAATCCCATAGCCCTGCCACTATGCAATTACTCAAAGGAGCAATCGCAACTTATGATTAGTAATATTAACGGACAGCAATACTATGACCTGCTGGATTACGGTATCCGGAATTTGTCCATCTATAAGGATCGGGTCAATGGATTGAATGTATTTCCGGTGCCTGACGGCGATACTGGTACCAATATGCTGGTGACTCTCCAGACCGGACTGCGTGCGGTTTCCGACGGGGAGAAAGAACTTTCTGATGTATCCCGTCGGTTTGCCAGAGCAGTATCCTTTGGTGCAAGAGGCAATTCCGGTGTAATTGTTTCCCAGTTCTTCAAAGGGCTTTCTGAAACCTTTTATGATATCACCGTGGCGGATTTAGAACGTTTTGCTTTGGCTTTGGAAAACGGTGTAAGATGTGCATACATGGCAGTTCCAAACCCGGTTGAAGGCACGATTCTGACGGTGGTTCGGGAAGCGACGGATTTTGTTCGCCGGGAATTGAAGGCCGGAAGGATTCATAATCTGAACGATTTGGTTGAAGTGTTTCTGAACCGTGCCAGAGAGTCTCTGGAGCATACCCCGGACCTTTTGGAGGTTTTGTGTTCCGCCGGTGTTGTTGACAGTGGCGGTGCCGGTATCGTCTATCTGTTTGAGGGAATGAATAAGTATCTCAATAACGAGGTGCTTCCTGAGGTTGGGACCGATGCCGCGGTTGCCCAGCAAGCGGTGGATTATTCCGGTTTTAACCGCAGCAGTGTATTTGAATTTGGTTATTGTACAGAATTTCTGCTGCAGCTTTTGGACGGTAGGGAAAACTTTGATTATGACTGTTTCCGGGATGACCTTGGAAAATTGGGAGAATCTCTGGTGACGGTATTTGAAACCGACAAGGTCAAGGTTCATATCCATACCCATACACCGGAGGTGGTGTTGCAGTTTTGCCATCGCTATGGTGAGTTCCTGGCGCTGAAGATTGAAAATATGAGTGTTCAGCATCAGGAGCAGTACGTTCAGGAAGGCGAGGACGAAAGCGCTTCTTTTGGTGAAGGGAATCCTTTCTCTGTCGTAGCGGTGGCGCATAATCCTGCCATGAAGCAGAGATTTCTGGATATGGGGGCTGACCGGGTAATACTTGCGGATTATCAGAACCCTCCCACGGCTTCGGATTTTCTTGCTGCGTTTGAAAGCTCCGCGCCGGATACGGTATTGGTATTTCCTAACAATAAAAACACAGAGCTGGCTGCTATTCAGGCACAGAGACTATGCGAAACAAAAATAGTACGCATTGTTGGAACGCGCTCTGATGCACAGTGCTATGCAGCGCTTCCTATGATTGATTTTAGCTGTGATTGCATCGAGGAAGTTCTGGCACAGGTTGATATGGTGGTCGAGAACCTGGATATCGTTCTGGTTTCTCAGGCTGAGAAAAACTCCAGTTTTGACGGCAATACCATTTGTGAAGGGGACTATGTAGCTCTTTGTGACCACGATTTGAAAGCGGTTGCACCGACTATTTCTGAGGTTTCCCTGAAAACCATTGAGAAAGTGCTTGCCGAGAAGGAATGCGAGGTCATTACCATGTTTACCGGAAAGGGCATCCCTGACGATACTGTGGAAACCATTTGTTCCTATGTGGCGGAGAATTACATTTACACAGAAATTACTGTAGTGGAAACCGACGACGTGTTTTACAAAATTGTTCTTTGCTTTGAGTAATTCTTTTTTGCTTTCAGGCAAAAGTTAGGAGAGAAGTCATGAAAACACTGGATAAAAAGTGGCAGCTGATCCTGTATGGGTGTGCCGGATTGGGCTTGAATATGCTCAATATGATTGTGGGGTCCTATCTTTGCAGCGCCCTTTTGGTGGGTGGCTTTAAGGATCATGTGGAATCGTGGACCTATCTGAATAAAGATCTTGTGGTCGCCGCAATCTGGGGTGTTCTGCTTTTTATCGTAAAGACTTTTGACGGCATTATCGATATTCCGCTGTCATCTCTTACGGATAATCTGTGTACCCGTTGGGGCAGACGTCGTCCGGCAATCCTGATTGGTTTGGTTCCTTTGCTGGTGGCATACGTTCTTTTCCTGTTCCCTCTGAACCCTTATGCCAGCGTTGCCAACACCATTTGGTTTGCAAGTCTTCTGGCTGTGTTTTACGGCGCATATACCCTGACGATGGTTACTTATTACGCCACCTTTGCGGAGATTTTGAAAGATGAGCACGATCGGGTGTTTGTGTCTACTGTTAAATCTATCTGCGATGTGGTGTACTTTAGCCTGAGCTTTGCGTTGGTTCCGGTGTTTGTAAGTATGGGTGTAAATATTCGGGTAGTTGCGGCAATGTTCCTGCCCCTGGCAGCTACGATGCTGATTCCTTTGTTCATGATCAAGGAAAACTCCACCAGACCCGGGGACGCCCCCAAGTATCCCCACACTATGCAGTCTGTAGAACGGGTAAATTTCCTGCAATCTCTGCTCTACGCTATGAAAAATAAGCACTTTGTGTTTTGGCTTATGATTGTATCCGTGATGAATGTGGGACTGCAGTTGTTCCTTGGCGGTATCAATGAATTCTTCTCTTCTGCCGGGTTGAACATGACCTTCGTTATGGCATCTGCATTTGCACCGGTACCGTTTACCTTGATTTTGTATAACAAGATTGTTAAGCGGAAAGGTCTGAAATTTGCATTTCAGTATATCCTTCTGGTCTTCTCTGTGGGAATGTCCCTGATGTTCTTCTGCCGGATGCTGGATCCTTCTATTATGCTGCCGGTAGCAATTGGGTGCGGAATCATCGTCTCCTTTGCTATAGGTGCGTTTTTTAGTGTTACTTATACGGTTCCGGCACATCTTGCAGCCATCGAAAATGAGAAGGGGAGTGTCTGTACTTCCTCCATGTACTTTGCGGTGCAGGGACTGTTTGAAGGCATCGCCGCCGGTATTGCGACAGGTTTCATTCTGGTCTATCTGAAGCAAAACGAATGGATTTCCATTATGACTATATTGGTTGCGATATTCTGCATGGCTGCATTTATTATGGCATACTTCCTCCCGAAGTCCATTAAGTATTTGGGAAAGGAAAAGCAAGATGCCAACGGGGATAAGGTTGGTAATCAGAATGAATAATCTGCTTCCTACGATCCCGGGGGTACCGAATCTACCTGCGCCTCAAAGTCTGTTTCCGGAGATTTCTCCCGAGGTTCGTGATATTATCATAAATACCACTTGGGCATTAGTAATCTCCGGCGTACTGTTTTTCTTTGCTTCTTTTTTTATTGTTGCGCATATTTTGTTCACCATGCACTTGAAGCGTAAAAATAAAAAAATGTGGAGCCGGGATTGTTCGTGGGATGACCCATTGCTGCTAAAAATGTATGATGACGGTGTACGATGGGCTGAAGCCCAGTCTCAGTACCGCAAGGAAGTACATATCGTCAATGAGGGATTGAACCTATACGGTGAGTATTTCGACTTCGGTTTCAAAAAAGCTGTGATTGTAGTACCCGGACGTACGGAGGCCCTGCGATACTCCTATTATTTTGGTAAGCCATATTTTGACAGTGGCTATAATGTTTTGACGATTGACCAACGCTCCCACGGTATGAGTGATGGTGTGTACAACACTCTGGGCTTTGAGGAGCATAAGGATGTGATTGCCTGGGGGCGTTATCTCCATGATGTTCATGGGGTGGAAGCTATCGTTCTTCATGGTAACTGCATTGGCTGTTCCTGCTGCCTTCAGGTGTTGACCAGTCCCAACTGCCCACCGTATTTTACCGGCTTTGTGGCAGAGGGGATGTATCCTAATTTCTATGAGAGCTTCAAGAATCACATGATTGAACTGAAGCGCCCGGTGCATCCTTGCATAGAACTGGTGGATATGTGGATGCGGATTTATACCGGCCATTCCATGAAACGCGGTCCTGTGGATATCATTGATCAATGCACCAAACCTGTACTGATGCTCCATGGCAAGCAGGACGCGTATTCCTTACCGGAACGGGCGCAGGAGCTGTTTGAGAAATGCAACTCTCCCAAAATGCTGGTTTGGTTTGATGTTGGCGTTCACTCCCAACTCCGTGTCAATAATATGCAGGGGTACGACAATGCAATTAAAACCTTTTTGTCTGATTATCTGGAACTCCCCGAAGTAAGCTGAACCCAAAACGCTGCCGGTAACCGGCGGCGTTTGGTTCTATGTCAATAGTTGGGGTAGAGCCAAAATAGAATAACTTTTAGATCGTGTCGGAGTTTTGCTCCGACACGACTTTTATGTATTGCAGAATAAAATTCGTTTTCTGAAATTATTGAAGTTGCGCATACCATAGC
>JAFULI010000063.1 GCA_017473455.1 Oscillospiraceae bacterium | reverse complement strand
TTTGGTTTTTCATTGCAGTTAAATTATAACACCAAACGGCTGGTTCTTCCACTGAACCAGCCGTTTTTCTATAAATATTTTGCAGGCTGTACCTTTCGGCACAGCCTGCTTTTTGTGGGACTTTTTTTACAGCCCCTTTTTTGTTTACAGCATCAAAAGTTGTGTAAAAAATGACGGAGATTAGTTGAATTTTACTTGCGATTTTGGGTAGTTAGACGTATAATACAGTTAATCGTCTTTTGAATGAAAGGAAGATCTGTATGAAGAAAACGTTAAATCGTCTGGGAGTTTGGCTGCTGATTGTCAGCTTACTGATGTCCATGATGCCTGCAGTCAGCGCTGTGCCGTCCTCCACAGAAATCATCACCACTGCTACGGGATATACCAAGGCGTCAGATGTTCCGTATCAGGAAGAGAACGGCTATATCATCAACTGGGGCGCCCGTGGGGAGGATTGTACGTTTTTGTCCACCTACGCTCAGTCGTTTTATACCGGAACAAATACTTACGCATCTTTGTCTGAAGTATCCGGTGGAACTTCTACGTCAAACGCGTATACCAGCGATTTGTATCTTGCACTTCAATCCCTGATGACAGATAACCACACAACATTTACCAAGTACAGTGGAACAACTGCTTTGGATTGCAAGAATTTCTATCTTTATACCGATTGCTTCGGTAATGATACTACTTATGTTTCCACATTGTATCGGGGACTTACGGTGTCCAGCACATGGGATGGCGGTGTATCCTATAATCAGGAGCATATCTGGCCTCAAAGCAAATGCATTGGTACTACTTCAACGGATATTGGCGATATCATGCATCTGCGTCCTGCAAATTCCAGCGAAAACAGCTCACGAAATAATACTGCCTATGGCGAGAGTGATGGCTATTATGACCCTGGTGTATCCGTCCGTGGTGACTGTGCCAGAACACTTCTGTATATGTATACCCGTTGGGGCAATACCGAATATATGTGGGGTACCGACGGTGTGATTGAAAGTCTGGATATCCTGCTTCGGTGGAATTTGGAAGACCCGGTGGATACCTGGGAAATGGGTCACAATGATGCGGTTCAGTCTATCACCGGTACCCGTAACGTTTTTGTCGATTATCCTGAGTATGCATGGCTGTTGTTCGGTCAGTCCGTTCCTGCGAATGCCTCAACGCCTTCCAGCAATACCGGCAGCCAGTCCGCTGGAACCGCAACATTGGTTACCGATGCCTCCAGCTTAAGCGTGGGTGATAGCATCATCATCGTTGCCGCCGATTATGATTACGCCCTGAGCACAGAGCAAAAGACCAACAATCGTGGTCAGACCGCGGTTACCAAAAACGGGCAGACTTTGCAGTATGCTTCTGACACCCAAGTGATCACCTTGGGTGAGGGAAGTGTCAGCGGTACCTTTTCTCTGCAGGCAGGGGAGGGGCAATACCTGTATGCAGCATCCGCTTCTTCCAATTACCTGAAAACCGCGACGTCCTTGTCGGATAATGCGTCATGGAGTATCAGCATCGATTCTTCCTCCGGTGTGGCGACAGTTACAGCCGGAGGCACCAATACGAATAATACCCTGCGCTACAATTCTTCCTCCTCGCTGTTTAGCTGCTATGCAGCAACCAACTCTCAGAAGGATATCTGCATCTACCGCATCGGTCAGACCGGAGGCTCTTCCGGGGAGCAAAGCACCTCCGCCCTTCGGGTAACGAGTGCCGCATCGCTGGCAGCCGGTGACCGGATTATCATTGCGGCGGCGGATTATGACTATGCTCTCAGCACCGTGCAAAACACGAACAATCGTGGTCAGGCTGCTGTAACAAAGAGCGGTAATGCGCTTGCCTGCGGCGCCGATACTCAGATAATCACCTTGGAAGCCGGTGCCGTCAGTGGCAGCTTTGCGTTGAAAGCAGGGGAGGGGCAGTACCTGTATGCACCTTCGTCCTCCGCTAATAATCTGAAAACAACGGACACTGTGTCGGATAACGCATCCTGGAGCATCTCTGTTGATTCTTCCACGGGAGCGGCAACGATCCAGGCACAAGGCAGCGCCACCCGCAATACTCTGCGATACAATTCGACCTCTTCCTTGTTCAGTTGCTATGCGGAAACCAACACCCAGAAGGATGTGGTGATTTATAAGCTCTCCGGCGCTGCGGTCTCCAATATGACGGTTTACTTCCAGAATAACTGGCTATGGAGTGATGTTTCTCTTTACTATTGGGGAAGCAGCACCGGCTCCAATCCTGCATGGCCCGGTACCGCAATGGAGTTGTATGATAACGACGGCACCTATGACATTTATGCTCTGGATATTCCCAGTGATATTACCGGTATGATTATCAACGGTACCAAAAATGACGGTAGCGGTACCACTGACCAAACCCCGGATATTACCTCCGGCTGGTATGACGGAATTTGCTACTATATGACCTGGAGTGATGGCAATCAGGTTGGCTCTGAGGATATTGATGTGATTTTGCCCTCTGAAACGGAATGTACTCACTCTTATACCTCAAAGGTAACGACGGCGGCTACCTGCACTTCTGCCGGTGTCAGAACCTATACCTGCTCCAACTGCGGCAGCAGCTATACGGAAAGCATCGCTGCCACCGGCCATACCTATGTCAGCGGTAAGTGCTCCGTCTGCGGCGCTTCCGACCCCAACTACGTTGCTCCCGAGGGCGACTATGTTCTGGTCACCGACATTTCCCAGATTACCGACGGTGGTAAGTTCGTCATCGTTGCCAACAATGGCGGCACTTACTACGCTCTGGATACCACCATCTCCAGCAAGATTTCCGGTGTGGCGGTTACCGTTGAGGGGAATGTGGTTACCAGCGCCGATGCTCCCGTGTGGATCATCGAGTCCGTGGAGGGCGGTGTCAGCCTGAACAATGGAACCAACTACCTGAAGTATTCCTCCAGCACCAACTTCGGCTCTGCTACCGAAACCTACGCATGGGTTGTGGCAGCCGGAACCAATGGCTTCAATTTCACCGCTTCCACCACCACCCGTGGACTGTTCTTCCAGATCAGCGGACTGCGCTTCGGTGCTTACGCCAGCTCTTATGCCGGCGGCACCAGCTATATCTCCGACCTGATGCTGTTCGAGTATCAGGGTGAGGAGGAGACTCCCTGCACCCACAGCTACACATCTCAGGTGACCACCGCTGCCACTTGCCTTAATGCCGGTGTCAAGACGTATACCTGCACCTCCTGTGGGAATACCTACACGGAAGAAATCGCAGCTACCGGCCATAGCTATACGCACGAGGTTATTGCTCCGACCTGCGAGAATAACGGATATACCAGACACACCTGCACTATCTGCGGATACTTCTATTCTGACACTGCGGTTAATCCTATCGGTCACGACTACAGTACCGTTGTTACCGCGCCCACCTGCACGGAGGGGGGCTATACCACCTATACCTGCGGGAACTGCGGCAATGTGTACACTTGGAATGAGACCGCTGCTACCGGTCACAGCTACACCGATGGCAATTGTACTACCTGCGGTGCGGCAGACCCGGATTACGTTGAACCCGTCACAGAGTATTACCTCTTTGGCTACATTAACGGTGCAAACTACGGCTGTGAAGAGGATGCTGATAATATTGGTATCTACAAATTTGTAGACGGCACACTGGTTGTAACCTTCGAAACTGACAGCTATGTGGCAGTTAAGACCGGAGATAATACCAAGTGGTACATGAGTCCTGCCTATGATGAAGACGGGCATGCCTCTTTGTATCTTACCTCTACCGGAACATCGGAAAAGGTGTTTGTTCCCGGCGGTATCGAAGTGACCTTTACCCTGCAGGAAAATTGGGACGGTTCTCTGCTTCTGGATTATGTGACAGAGTGTATGCATGAAAGCCATGATACAAACGCAATCTGCTCTGCTTGTGGAAGAACGGTATCTCATAATTATGCAAGGGGAGCTTGTACTATTTGTGGAATTGCCTGTCCTCATAACTATGTAAACTCTGTTTGCACAATGTGCGGTGATCAGCTTCCTGTTTATTATTATCTTTTCGGCTATATCAACGGCGCAAACTATGGCTGTGAGGAAGACTATGAGAATATGGGAGAGTACAAGTTCGAGGATGGTACTCTGGTCACTACCTTCACGCAGGATAGCTACGTTGGTGTTAAAAATTCCACAAATACCATCTGGTATATGTGCGAAGGATATTCAGAAGGCGCAACCACACGGAGATTGTATAATTCCACTGGCTTGACCTACCCGGAAAAAATGTTTGTTCCCGGGAATGTGGAAGTTACTTTTACCCTCACAGTACACATGGATGGTTCGTTGACTCTGAGTTATGTGACATCTGCAGAGGATTGTGAGCATAATTACCTGATGTCGGTTACAACAGCCGCAACCTGTACCACGGACGGTGTCAGAACCTATACCTGCTCTCGGTGCGGTGACAGCTACACGCAGGCCATTCCGGCAATCGGTCATGATTGGAGCGGTGGCAGATGCCTGAGCTGCGGCACAGTTTGTAACCATGAATGGAGCAATGGTAAGTGCTCCATTTGCGGCAGCGCTTGTGGACATAAGTGGAGCATGGGTGTCTGTGTGGTTTGTGGAATAGTCTGTGAACATACCTGGATGGACGGTGCCTGCACCAATTGCGCTTTGACCTGCAGCCACAATTGGAGCAATGGAAAATGCGGCATTTGTGGAATTTTCTGCGTTCACAGCTATGTTGACGGCATTTGTGAAAGCTGTGGTTCTGCTGAACCAGTAATCGAGTACATGAACATCTACTTCCAGAACAACTGGAACTGGAGCGATGTGAACCTGTACTACTGGGGCAGCGCCTTCGGTAGCCCCGCATGGCCCGGCACCGCTATGGAACTGTACGGCAACGATGGCACTTACGACATCTACGTCCTGAAGGTTCCCACTGACATCGTGGGCATGATTATCAACGGCATCAAGGATGATGGCAGCGGTACCCGTGACCAGACTCCCAACATTGAGAGCGGCTGGTATGACGGCATCTGCTACTACATGACCTGGAACGACGGCAACGCCACCGGTTCTGAGGACATTGATGTGATCCTGCCTGCTGAGTGCAGCCACAGCTACTCCTCCAAGATTACCACCGCTGCCGGTTGTACCACCGCCGGTGTCCGCACCTACACCTGCTCCAAGTGCGGCGACAGCTACACCGAAGCCATTGCGGCAGCCGGTCACAGCTACTCCGGCGGCTCCTGCACCGTCTGTGGCGCAGCCGACCCGAACTACAGCACCGTTACCGCACCCACCATCACCGCTTCTACCATCTCCCTGAGCTTCGAGGATGAGATTCTGCTGAACGTCTACTTCACCGCCAGCAACACCGCTGATGTTGTGAACTACGGTCTGCTGACCTTCTCCGAGAAGGTGAGCAATCCCACCTACGATACCGCCATTGGCAAGACTCTGGGATACTACACCTCCGGCAACTATCTGGGTGTTACCTCTCCCGGTATCGCCGCCAAGAAGATGGGCGATAAGCTGTACTTCGCGGTTTACGCTGAGCTGTCTGACGGCAGCTATGCCTACTCCAAGTGCTACTCCTACGCACCTTCCACCTATGCTTACAGCCTGCTGAGCAAGTCCACCACTACCGACGGTATGAAGTCCCTGATCGTTGCTATGCTGAACTACGGCGCAGCGGCTCAGACCTACTTCAATTACAATACCGACAATCTGGTCAACGCAAACCTGACTGACGAGCAGAAGGCTCTGGTCGTGGATTACAATGCGGATATGCTGGACGGTCTGACTGTCTGCGCAGCGGACAAGAAGGGCACTCTGTTTGGCTCCGGTAACACCGGCTTCAGCAAGCGTACTCCCAGTGTCAACTTCGAGGGCGCATTCTCCGTCAACTTCTACTTCAGCCAGCCCAAGGCTACCGTTGGCAGTGACGTGACCTTCTACGTCTGGGATAAGGCTACCTACGAGTCCGTAGATACCCTGCTGCCCAGCAACGCCATCGCTACCAGTAAGTGTACCTTCGACGGCACCTACTACATGGGTGTGGTGGAAGGCATCGCCGCCAAGCAGGTGGACGAAACCTTCTACTGCGCCGCTGTGTTTACAGGCACCGACGGCAACACTTACGTTTCCGGCGTGATTGCCTACTCTCTGGGCTACTACCTTGAGAACCAGGCAAACGGCACCAAGATGCCCGACTTCGCCAAGGCAACCGGCGTGTACGCCTACTACGCAAAGACCCTGTTCAACGCCTAACCAAAAAGCCGCCACCCATCCCCGGGTGGCGGCTTTCTTCAGATACGAGATAAACTGTGTGATAAATTGGTGGTTATATTTTTAGTTGAAAATTGAAAGATGAAAGTTGAAAGTTATCGTATCCCCTTCGGGGATGGTATTTTAATCCCATTTCCGAAGGAAATACCACCACTTTCCACTTTCCACTTCCAACTGTCAATTTGCTAAACACCAATTCATCGGTGCGAAATCCGGGACGAATTCCTCTGTTCCTTGTGGTATTCTCTATCCGGCAATGGAGAATATTTTTACGTTTCCTCTTGACAAATGGGGGGAAGTATCGTATATTATAGATAGTTAGCAACGGCTAACTATTATTCAAAACCAAAGGTTAGCATAAGCTAACTGATAGATAAAGGAGGACTGACCTATGTTGGAAAATGCACATTCTGTGATTTCTGTTCTTTTGATTGCTCTGATTGCCATTGGCTCCGTGGGTATGAAATCCTCCCTGCGGCGGAAAGCTAACGGCAGATGATCCGAAAGGAGGGCTGTTATGTCCGAGGAGCTGATTATTCGTCATGGCGCGCCGACTTTAGCAGGTTTGAAAACCGGCAGTGTATTTCAGTGTCCGTATCAGGATGCCGGAATGCTGCTCCGGGAGCTGCGGCAATTGAATGTACAGCTTTCCCCTAAAGGGCTGCGGATTCTGCCGTTGCGGTTTTCTCAAAATCGGGCGCTGCTGTATCTGTACCGTCCCGGTCGGCTGAAACGGGATTTGAAGCAGACCGATGCCGCCTGCATTCTCAGAGAACGGGGCTACTGCCCGGAGAATTGCAGCCTCTGCGTTGCGAAGCTGGGAAAGAAGCTCCGTCAGGGTGGGGAATTTCCCCATGAAATCGGGCTGTTTCTGGGATATCCACCGGAGGATGTCCGTGGATTTATGGATAACGGGGAATGCAAATGCACGGGCTGCTGGAAGGTTTACGGCGACGAAGCCGAAGCAAGAAAGACCTTCGCCCTCTACAAAAAATGTACCCGAATTTACCACGACCGCTGGCAAAAGGGCAGACCTCTTGACCGCCTGACGGTGCAAAAAAACGAAGAGTAAATTGTTGTTTGAAGTTCAATTACGCATATGTCACTTGCCTCTCCCTATGGGAGAGGTGCCCCCGAAGGGGGCGGAGAGGGCATCGTGATTTTCTTAAAGAAAATCACATCGCCGCAGGCGATAACGACACATTTTC